>NZ_JBEQZJ010000004.1:0-114375 GCF_045223415.1 Hoskinsella mucinilytica
TGATAGTGGAACACTACCTGAGGAATCTTCTTTCTTCACAAGTATAGGAAAATCATTTCCAGCAATCTGCATCAGAACAAGTACAGAGCGACCTGAAGCATTAGATAAGGGCTGCTTTGTATTAGCAGGAATCAGTGACAATGGAGTAGTGCAGGCAGTAGAGACTGCAGTCACAATGAATGAAAATAATGATTTAGGAATACCGGTACCAAATTATATTGAGGATGTTAGTAATAAAGTAGTAAAGCTGATTCAATCTTATACTGGTGTTGTTAATAAGATGGTATGGAGAAAATCTTAATATGGTATATTTCATTACAGGAGCAGCTGGTTTTATAGGATCAAATTTAGTATTAAAGCTGTTAAAAGAAGAAAGCAATATTCATATCATAGGTATAGATAACATGAATGATTATTATGATGTATCCTTAAAGGAATATCGATTAAATGAAATAAATGAATTAGCAAAGAAGACCAATAACCAATGGTCTTTTTATTATGGAGATATTGCTGATAAAAGTCTAATAGATAAGATTTTTAATAAGCATAAACCAGATGTTGTTATAAATCTAGCGGCACAAGCTGGAGTAAGATATTCTATCACAAATCCTGATGCATATATTAATTCTAATATTATTGGATTTTATAATATATTAGAAGCTTGTAGACATTCTTATGATAACGGAAATAATGGAGTACAACATTTAGTTTACGCATCAAGTTCTTCAGTATATGGATCAAATAAAAAGGTTCCATATTCTACAGATGATCGAGTAGATAATCCAGTATCACTCTATGCTGCAACGAAAAAATCTAATGAATTAATGGCTCATGCCTATAGTAAACTTTATGATATTCCATCTACCGGTCTTAGATTCTTTACGGTGTATGGTCCAGCAGGAAGACCTGATATGGCATATTTTGGGTTTACAGATAAGCTAAGAGCTGGAAAAGACATAGAAATATTTAACTACGGTAATTGTAAAAGAGATTTTACGTATATCGATGATATTGTAGAAGGTATTTATAGGGTGATGAAGAAGCCACCTGAAAGAAAGAATGGTGAAGATGGCTTACCAGTACCTCCATATAAAGTCTACAACATAGGGAACAATAATCCAGAAAACTTATTAGATTTTGTAGATATTTTACAACAAGAATTGATAAGAGCAGAAGTATTACCAGAGGATTATGATTTCGAGTCACATAAGAAGCTAGTGCCAATGCAGGCAGGAGATGTACCAGTTACCTATGCTGATACAACACCATTAGAAAGAGATTTTGGTTTTAAACCAAGTACATCATTAAGGAATGGATTGAGAGCATTTGTTGAATGGTATAAAAAGTTTTATAAAATATAAAAGCAGGGAGATGGAGAAATGAAGATTGCGGTGGCAGGAACAGGTTATGTAGGATTGAGTATCGCAACATTGTTGTCTCAGCATAATGAGGTAATTGCTTTAGATATCATCAAAGAAAAAGTGGATATGATCAATCGTCATATCTCACCGATCAAAGATGATAAGATTGAAGAGTATTTAAAAGATAAAGAATTGAATTTGAAAGCAACCTTGGATAAAGAGGTTGCTTTTCAGAATGCTGATTTTGTTGTTATTAGTACGCCAACAAATTATGATGAAAAGAAAAATTTCTTTGACACATCATCAGTGGAAAATATCATTGAATCAGTAATGACTATCAATCCAGATACTGTTATGGTGATCAAATCTACTGTACCGGTAGGGTATACTAAGAGAATCAAAGAGAAATATGGTATCGATAATATCATGTTTTCACCGGAATTCTTAAGAGAAGGAAAGGCTTTGTATGATAATCTTTATCCTTCTAGAATTGTTGTTGGGGAGAAAAGTGAAAGAGCAAAAGTATTTGCTTCCTTGCTACAAGAGGGAGCAATTAAAAAAAACATCCCAACACTTTTCACAGATAGTACGGAAGCAGAAGCTATTAAGCTATTCGCAAATACTTATTTAGCCTTACGTGTATCTTATTTTAATGAATTAGATACATATGCTGAAATGAAAGGTTTGAATACACAGGATATTATAGAGGGTGTCGGTTTAGATCCTAGAATAGGAAGTCACTATAATAATCCATCTTTTGGTTATGGAGGATATTGTCTTCCAAAAGATACAAAACAATTATTAGCAAATTATGATGAAGTACCACAGAATCTAATCGAAGCAATTGTAAATTCCAATACAACAAGAAAAGATCATATTGCACAAATGATCATAGATAGAGATCCTAAAGTTGTAGGTATTTATCGTTTGACCATGAAAACAGGTTCAGATAACTTCAGAGCAAGTGCGATACAGGGCATCATGAAAAGAATCAAAGCAAAAGGAATAGAAGTAGTGGTATATGAACCAACGCTTAAGGAAGAAGAGTTTTATAGAAGTAGAGTCATCAATGATTTAGATCATTTCAAACAGGAATGTGATGTTATTGTAGTAAACAGAGTTACTGATGAATTGAAAGATGTAGAAGAAAAAGTGTATACAAGAGATTTGTTTAGTAGGGATTGATATGAAGAATTATTTAAGTCAGTTAAAAGAGAAGACGATAATTAAAATCATTTTAGCTTTATCGTTATTATTGGTTTTTGTTGCGTTATACACCACATATTCTCTTTTACAATATAGACAATCTTTTGCCATTCTTTTCTTCATCATTATTCTAGTAATAACTATAGGATTGTTTCTTCTACAATTTAAAAAGCCAAAACTTACTTGTATATTACAAGTAATCTTATGTCTTTTACTTGTAGTATGTAGTCTAGCTTTACATAAGGTAAATACAGTCACAGATAAATTATCCAATACAACAGAATATCAAACCATTCAAATTATCGCAAAGGCAGATAGTAAGATAACATCTTCTTCTGATTTTACATCCTATCAGATGGTATATGATCAAAATGATATCAGTGGATATGATTACGCTAAAGAATTATTAGATGAGAATAAGGTTGTATTAAAGAATATGAAGCCTGTAGAAAGTACAAAGAAAAGCTATGATTTATTGATGAATAATAAAGTAGATCTTATGGTACTTACGAGTGTTGGAAGAAGTGAATTAGAAGAAGAGACAACAGATTTGGATAAAGAAATCAAAGTTATATTTGAAAAGAAAGTAGAAATGAAGCAGGCACAAGCAAAACATGTAGATATCACGAAAGATCCTTTTACTTTGTACATTTGTGGTACTGATTTATCAGGAATCAACGATGTTGGATCTACTGGTAGAGGAGATGTGAATATCCTTTTGACCATCAATCCAACAACAAAAAAGGTGAATCTACAAGTTGTACCTAGAGATTTGTTTGTTTATATTCCGGTTAAAGATGCTAGTAGTAAGCTATCCTATAGTGGATGGTGGGGTGGAGTGGAATCCTCTATAGCAAGTATTGAACAAGCATTAGATATCGAAATCAACTACTATGTGAAGATGAATTTCACAGGATTGATGGATCTTGTGGATGCTTTAGGTGGAGTGAATGTCTATAGTCATTATACATATCAAGCAGGTGGTTATTCATTCCAAGAAGGATACAATCAAGTAGATGGTAAACAAGCCTTGATGTTTGCGAGAGAACGAAAATCATTGCCACTGAATGAGCGAAGCAGAGGCTATCAACAGATGGAGCTAATCAAGGCAATCTTCACGAAGTTTGGCGAAGAGCCAAGCTATGATCATGCGATGAAAGTGATCGACAGTATATCAAATAATTTTACAACGAACCTACCAAAAAGTGATTTCTATGATGCGTGTATGTTGGTAATCGATTTATTGCCACAGTTACAAACGATGGAAGTACACAGTATGGAAGGGGAATACAAATGGCATATGGATGAGGTAAGAACAAAGGATTACCTGTATTACTTTTATCCGAATGAAGGAGAAATCCAAGAAGCAAAACAAAGAATAGAAGCAGTGTTGAAATAAAATGTGGGAAATGAATAGGAAAGGAAACAGGTGATGTATGGAATACTTTTACGCATTGACAGATCAAAATAATGACATCATAAGGATGTGCGAAGAAAAGTTAAAACTAGAAAAGCAACAGGTATACATCGATCATGAGGAAAGTGAAGAATGGAAAGAGTTGATGGCAACCATAAAAGAATTTGATAAGCTATATGTGCCATCGTTTTCGATGTTTTCACCTGATGAAGAAGAATTGAAGATCAGATTATCTGAGTTGAAGGAGCTGCGGGCAAAGCTTTATTTGATGGAAGAGAATCAGGATATTGATATTGATGTATTACTGGATATGTTAGATTATGTAGAAAACGCAAAGAAACGACGCTTAGCGGTGAAACAGCGAGAAGGAATACAGAAGGCGTTAGAGAAGAAACAACAGGGAGAAGGAGCTTATGGGCGACCTAAGCTAAATCTACCGGAAGATTTTGAAGAAGTACAAAAAATGATCATGAGGAAAGAAATGAATCATGAAAGTTATCGGGCGAAAATAGGAATGAAACGATCTACGTATTATAAGTATGTGAAAATGATACGAGATCAGTGGAAGGAAGAAGAAATAGATAAAGCAAACAAGGCAGGATCCTAGTAGGGTTCTGTCTTCTTTGTTTTATTCGATAGGTTTGTATAAAATCATATTTACATCCCATACTTATCATCATAGGAAGTGAATATATGATAAAAAAACTTGATGATGAATTTGCATACCACACACAGGAAAGTGCACCATATTTTGAAGGATGGTATATAAAGGTTGTAAATGATGAATTGTCGTTTGCTGTGATCATAGGAATCTCTATGACCAAGAAAGGAAAAAATGCGTTTATACAAACCAACAGTACCCTATGTCCATCTACCTATACATCTTATGAGGAAGAAGACATTCAGATACAACATGATCCTTTTAAGCTACAGATTGGAAGAACCATCCTGGAACAATATCAACTGAATATGAATTTAGAAAATGGCTTACATTGTCATTTATATTTTGATAAATTAACAAAACTAAAAGGAAATGATTATATGCCAACTATCATGGGGCCTTTTTCTTACTTGAAACATATGGAATGTGTTCATGCGATTATTAGCTTGCACCATTTTGTAAGAGGTAAGATCATGTTTGGTTCTCATGTCTATGAATTACCCAATGCGATAGGATATATGGAAAAGGATAGAGGGAAATCTTTTCCTTCCAGCTATCTTTGGTATCAATCGAATCATTGTGGACTTTCTGACACCAGCTTTTTCCTCTCTATAGCAAGGATTCCTTTGATGGTAGGAAGTTTTCAAGGGAATATTTGTGTATTGATGATAGAAGGAAAACAATATCGTTTTGCTAGTTATTTAGGATGTCGAGTTTCCAAACGCAAGGACGTGTATATCTTAAAACAATATCCTTATAAATTACTTGTGAAGATAACTTGTGTTCATGCTGAAAAATTGAAAGCTCCTAAGATGGGGGATATGAGTAATGAGGTTTTAGAATCATTAGATGGGGAAGCAATTGTGCATTTGTATCGTGGTAATCAAAAGTTGTATCAATTACATTTCATAAAAGGTGGATATGAATTGTTTGAATAGATAGCATTTGAACGTTGTTGAAAAAGGGTTGTAACAGTTAGTCTCACACATAAGACTACTCGTTACAACCTCTTTATGGTTATACGATAGAAGTTCCTCCATTAACAATAACATATTGTTCGGTTACATAAGAGGAAGCTTCATTAGATTACTAATTACAGCCTTCTTATCTTAATTTTAATTATCAATATCTTTTACAGCAGTAATCCAGCATGACTTCTTATAGAAGGCGATTCCATAACCTACAATATCATGATAACCTTTTCTTTGTAATCCTTCTATATATTTCTTTTCTAGAATTTGTTGACATGCTTTTTTTGACAGCTCTTGCGTTTTTTCTTCAGTTTTAGAGATTTTCAATTCAAACAATAAACCTCTTTTTTTCTTGCATGCTGGTAGAATTACAATATCATATCTTCCAACACCCGATTCTTGATTAGAACAAATTTGATGATCGCAAAACAAACCCACCAAGAAACCATGGTAAAATTGTTCATCATAGTCAAAGTAACTAACGGATTGAAATAGAATCTGATTTAAAATATCCTTAGCTTTATCTACATTTTCTTTCATTAATGCATCCACAAAAAATTCTCTTATGTATCCTAACTGTACATTTACCCATGCCTTAAATATGCTTTTATAAATTCTATGTATTTCTTTATTAGGTATTCTTAGACGATAGACATCTAAATATATTCGCTTTTCTACTTTTAGATAACCTGTAAATAATAAGAAACTATAAATGTTATCTATACTATCTATTCGTCGATAGGTTAAATCAGATTTGATAGTTTTATCAAGAGTTCCACCTAATGTTAGAATATCAAATTCTTCCCTTATCTGGGGAGTTATTTTAGAGAGATAATGTTTAATGATATCATTTCCATTCATGTTTGTCCAAAAAGATTCCGAAAGCAATGTTTCGTGCGTTTTATATTTTATAAAACTTAAAACACTACGTGGATTATAAACTTCGCTTTGACCAAACAAATAGCCAGCATACCACTCTTTAACAATTGTTTCATATGATTGCATTTGGTAGCTGTTTAACATCTTATTGACTTCTTGTGTGGTAAAACCAAAACAGGTACTAGATTGATTTTGGAAGATGGAATAGATATTAAACTTTCGCAAACCAGCAAAAAGAGTTCTTTTAGCTATTTGCAAACTTCCTGTCAGAATGCATTTTTCCAAATTTTTATTTGTTTTTAGTGCAGCACTGAATACATTTCTAAGGAAGTCGACCATTTTATCATAATAACCGTTTAAATATGCATATTGCAGAGGTATATCATAATCGTCAATCAATAAGATTACTTTTTTCTGATAATGCTGATGTAAACAGCTTATTATGAAATTTAAAGAAAGTCGTAAGTTTATCTCATCTTTATTCCTATTAAGGTACAATACTAACCACTTACGTGTAAGTAAACTCGTTGTTTCACTTCGCATTACCTCTTTATGATCTAATATAATATTGCTGATAATCGTACTAAAGGCAGAAAGTTGTTTTTTAAAAGTATTATTTTTCAAATCCTTTAATGTAATATGGATAACAGGATATTGATTTTGATATATCATGGTTTCTTCGTCTTCCATGATATTTAATCCATGAAATAAATAGTTGTTTTCTTTTTGATTTATAGAGAAAAAATAATACAACATACTCATATTTAATGTTTTTCCAAAGCCTTGTGGTCTAGTATATAATGCTACTTTTTCTTTACATACGTCTTTAATGAATGTCGTTTTATCAACATAATAGTAGTCATTATCAATCAATTTTTTAAAGTCTTCGATTCCTGTAGGTACTATTTTCATTGTCTTTATCCTCTTTATATCCTATTAAAAAACAAGGCTTATTCATCTGCTGCTTTAATAACCAACAGCTGTAACACCATATTCAGCCTGAGCTTGTGTATAGCCTTCAAACATTAATTGGTCAATCAGGCCTTGTCTAGAAAAATCAGAGAAATGAGTGTAGTTTTTAGCTGATTTTACTGCTTCATCATTCCAGTTTGCGCCACAATGGTTGACACCATAAGAAGCTTGATCTGAAGTATATCCCTCAAATTCTAATTGATTGTACAGACCGCTTTGAGAAAATCCTTGTCCTGAATTCAGATAATTTTTTCCTGATTTCAGTGCTTGTTGATTCCAATCAGCACCACAATGATCAGCCGCATAGGTGGCAACTTCATTTGAATATCCTTCAAATTCTAATTGTTGAATCAGACCTGAATAAGAAAATGGCATATAATTTAGATAATTTGAAGCGGAACCTAAAGCATTTCTTTGCTCCGTGGTCAAAGATGAGCTAGTGTTATTTGAATTTGGTTTAGATGATGAATTGGAATCGGTGTGAGATTTAGATGAGTCTTGTTTATCGGATGTTTGTTTAGAAGCATCGGATTTTTTTGAACTATTTGAGTTACTTGCTGTTTGATCGTTGTTTGAGGTCGTTTCTTTGTCATCCTTTGATTGATCAGTATTCTTAGAAGTTATTTTCTCTGGAAATATTTTTGCCAGTCTATCTTTATCGATGATTTCATCACTCATCAGCATATTTTCTTCTCTTTTTTCATTCATCCAAGCCAAATGCTTGGTAAGTTCATCTTTTGTTAGTGAAGTTGTTGTATAGATTTTTATCGCAATATCCTCAGTTGCTTTATCATCAAAATCTTTTACTAGATCGTTATCATCATTGATGATGTAACATTCTGAATCATCACACATCGATTTCCATCCGTTTTTGTTTAAAAGTTCTTTGATCTCACCATGTAATTTCGGCTTGTCTTTTTCACTTTCTTCTTTCTGATTCCCACATCCAGTGATGGTGAATAATAGTGTGATACATAAAATCGTTTTACATACTTTTTTCATTTCTTTTGCCCTCCATGCAATCTGTAAATAGCTTTTGTGATAATGTAAAGATATAGGAATTGATACCATGTCCCTCAGTATCAAACGATTAACATTATCAAAATCACTATCGATATCTTCATCTTATCACTAATTACATATAACAACAATGTTATATAAAAAAAAGAAATGACATCATGTCACTTCTTCATTCATTATAGCCAAGAAACCTTGTTTTCTGTACCATCTTTGATTTTCTTGATATTCCCACGATGACGATAAACAACTAGAACCGTCAATAGCCAACTGGCAATGATGATCTCTATACTGATATTCATTTGCATGATAGTAATATAAATACTGCTCGCAAGTGCGGCTACCATACTGGCAAGAGATACCATCTTTCCAAGATATAATACCAATAGAAAACATAGTAAGGGTACAACGACATACCATGCATTCGCAAAGGTAAAGATCGAAGTACTTAACAAAAAGCCAAACATTGTCGCAACTGCTTTACCGCCATGAAAACCTGCAAAGACAGGATAACAATGACCGATTGCCGCAGCTAATCCTGCCCAGATACTGGCTTCTTTATCAAACTGTGCAACGATAGCAACTGCCAATACGACTTTTAAAATATCACAGGCAATGACGGAAATACCGGCTTTTTTACCAAGAACTCGGCCGGCATTGGTGCCACCTAAATTTCCGCTCCCAAAATTTCGAACATCTGTTTTATAAAACAATTTTCCTATGACCAAAGCAAAGGAAATTGATCCCAATAGATAACCAAGACCTAGGTACCATATCCAATTCATATCCATACATTTCACCTCAAATATGTTCATTTTTAAAGAACCGTATTTATTTTATCATTATTTTGGGTAATAGGAAAGAAAATCAGCGGAAAACCGAAAAAACTTTCTGAAATTATCTTCCTTTTTTGAAAATCTAGGTTATAATTTATGGGTTGCAATGTCCCTTATCTCGTATAATGGACTGATGATAAATTGCAAAATAAAGTATATATTAGAGGGTATTTGTTTTAACTTGCAATGTACCCTATCTCGTAAAATGAACTAAATACATAGATAAGGAGAGTGATGGTATGGCGGAAAAAGCATATGATGGAAGTAGCATACAGATTCTAGAAGGCCTTGATGCTGTACGGAAAAGACCGGGGATGTATATCGGAAGTACAGATGGTCGAGGACTTCATCATTTGGTTTGGGAAATCGTAGATAATTCGATCGATGAAGCGTTGAATGGACATGGTGACACTATCAAGATCACAATTGAACATGATGGTAGTATCTGTGTTGAGGATGATGGTCGTGGTATGCCTGTAGATATGCATGCAAGTGGGGTGCCTGCGTTACAGGTTATTTTTACGGTATTACATGCCGGAGGTAAATTCAGTGAAGCAGGAGGATATAAGACCAGTGGTGGATTGCATGGTGTAGGTGCCAGTGTGGTCAATGCATTATGTGAATGGGTAGAGGTCAGTGTTTATCGTGACGGTAAGATCTATCGCATGAATTTCACAGATGGCGGAAAGCATGTGAGTGAGTTAAAGGTCATTGGTAAAAGCAATAAGACAGGTAGTATGGTTCGTTTTATGCCGGATAAGCGTATTTTCTCTACAACGAAGTTTTCCTTTTCACAGATTGCAGAGCGAGCAAGAGAAGATGCATTTTTGATCAAAGGCCTAAAGTTGATCGTAAAGGATGAGCGTAAAGATAAGGAACGTGAAGAGGAATATCATTATGAAGAAGGTCTAAGTGCCTTTATGGAGTATCTCCATGAGGATAAACAGGTTTTCCATAAGCCGGTATCTTTTAGCGGGATGTCTAATGAAATCAAAGTGGATTGTTGTTTTCAATATACGGATGAATATCAAGAAAACATCTTTAGTTTTGTAAATATCGTACGAACAAAGGATGGTGGAACACATGAAACTGGCGCAAAAAATGCATTCACCAAAGTATTTAACGATTATGCACGTAGGAATGGATTGTTAAAGGATAAAGACAAGAATTTTGAAGGTAGCGATGTCAGAGAAGGATTGACGATCATTTTATCTGTTGGTATTCCAGAACATTTGTTACAGTTTGAAGGGCAGACCAAGGGGAAACTTGGAACGCCTGAAGCAAAACCTTCAGTGGAAGCTTTGATATCTGAAAAGTTAAATTTCTTTTTAGAGGAAAATAAAGAGCTGGCGACGACCTTGATCAAAAAGATGCAACGTGCCAGTACCGCAAGAGAAGCAGCACGTAAAGCTAGAGAAGATGCTCGTAAAGGTAAAAGTAAAGGTAAGAGTGAGAAAATACTTTCCGGAAAACTTGCCAGTGCGCAATCTAAGGATGCACGCAAGAAAGAGCTTTATCTTGTCGAGGGTGATTCTGCGGGTGGTAGTGCAAAGCAGGGAAGAGATTCTAAATATCAAGCCATTTTACCATTGCGAGGTAAGGTGCTGAATACAGAAAAAGCAAGTATCAATAACATTGAGAAAAACGAAGAATTGAATACCATCATTCATGCATTGGGAGCTGGTGTAGGTGCTAATTTCCATGCTGAGGATTCTAGTTATCATAAAGTCATTATCATGACCGATGCCGATACAGATGGTGCTCATATTCAGATTTTGTTGTTGACGTTCTTTTATCGCTATATGCGAGAGCTGATCGAGCAGGGAATGGTGTATATTGCACTTCCTCCTTTGTATAAACTTCAAAAGGGCAAAGAAATTGCTTATGCATGGACAGATGAAGAGCTAAATGAATTACGTAAGACTTTTCCGAAGGGATTTAATTTACAGCGTTACAAAGGTCTTGGTGAAATGAATGCGGATCAGCTTTGGGATACGACGATGTGTCCTGAAACAAGAACCTTGATTCAAGTAACCATTGATGATGCAGTCATAGCTGAGAAAAGAGTATCGGTATTGATGGGTGATAAGGCAAACCTTCGTCGTGATTGGATCGAAGCAAATGTTTCCTTTACTTTGGAAGATGATTATGATGTGGAGGCGAAGGCATGAAAAAGAAAATAGAAGAACCTGTAGTAACGCATTCTAGCATCATTACTTCACCTTTAGAAGAAATCATGGGTGATCGTTTCGGTAGGTATTCCAAATACATCATTCAAGATCGTGCTTTACCTGATGCAAGAGATGGTTTAAAGCCAGTACAAAGAAGAATTTTATATGCAATGTTTGAGGATGGAAATCTATGGGATAAGGGTTATCGTAAATCCGCTAAGACAGTCGGTCTTGTAATCGGTAATTATCATCCACATGGAGATTCTAGTGTGTATGATGCCATGGTTCGTATGTCTCAGGAATGGAAGATACGTACACCTCAGATCGATATGCAAGGTAATAACGGTTCGATCGATGATGACCCTGCAGCTGCCATGCGTTATACGGAAGCACGCTTAGGGAAGATCAGTGAATATTTATTAAGAGATATCGATAAAGATACGGTATTATGGGCACCTAATTTTGATGATACAGCATGGGAACCTACGGTACTACCGGCTCGTTATCCAAATCTATTGGTAAATGGTATTACAGGGATTGCGGCTGGTTATGCAACCAATATCCCACCACATAATCTAAATGAAGCCATTGATGCATGTATCTATCGTATTCAACATCCTGATTGCAGTTTAGATGAGCTCATGCAGTTTGTAAAAGGACCGGACTTTCCAACCGGTGGTATCGTACAAGGTATTGATGGAATCAAGGAGGCTTTTGAAACAGGTAAAGGTCGTATCATGATTCGAAGTAAGGTTGAAATCGTACAGGAAAAAACTGTTCAACAGATCGTTGTACATGAGATACCTTATGAGGTCATCAAAAGCAACATGGTAAAGAAAATAGATGATATTCGTCTGAATAAGAAAATTGATGGTATCTTAGATGTTCGTGATGAAAGCGATCGAAAAGGGTTGCGTGTCGTTGTGGATATCAAAAAGGATATGGATGCCAATGTCATCTTGAATTATTTATATAAAAACACGGATCTACAAGTTTCTTATAACTATAATGTTGTTGCCATCGTCAACAAGCGACCGGTACAAATGGGACTTGCGGCGATGTTAGATGCTTTTATTGCTCATCGTAATGAAGTGATTTTGAAACGAAGTGCCTATGATTTAGACAAGAAACAACAGCGTTGTCATATATTGGAAGGTTTGATCAAGGCCATTAGTATTCTTGATGAAATCATTGCATTGATACGTGCTTCCAAAGACAAAGCAGATTCAAAACAAAAGATCATTGATGCTTTTGCATTTAGCGAGGCACAAGCAGAAGCAATCGTTACCATGCGTCTATATCGTCTGAGTAATACAGATATTTGTCAACTTCAAGATGAACATGAAACACTTGTAAAGGAAATTGCTCAGTTAGAAAGTATATTACATGATCCTAAGGTGTTACGTAAGGTCATGATCACAGAGCTGAAAGAAGTGAAAAAAGCTTTCCCTGTAGAACGTTTAACCAAGATCGAGGATGAAATCGAAGAGATCGTTATTGATAAGGTTGCGATGATCAACAGTGAACAGGTTATGTTTACTATATCCAGAGATGGTTATTTCAAGCGTGTTTCCATGCGTTCTTATGGTGCTGGAAATGATGCCATGACCGGTTTAAAAGAAGGCGATCAATTGGTTGGTTGGGGTGAGGTCAACACATTAGATCATATCTTGTTCTTTACAAACCAAGGAACCTATGGTTATACACCGGTGTATGAAGTAGAAGAGGCGAAATGGAAGGATATCGGTAGTCATTTAAATAACACATTGAAAATATCCAGTGAAGAAAAGATTACCAATGCCTTTGTGGTTCGTACGTTTAAAACCAACGCTTATATGGTCTCAGTCACTTCAAAAGGCTTGATCAAGCGTACCAGTGTCATAGATTATGAGGTTAGTCGAAACAATAAGACCATGAGCAATATGAAATTGTTAGATTCCGATGAAGTGATCGGCACTTATGTTGCATATGATGGGGATGAAGTTCTTTTGGCAAGTCAGAATGGTTTTGTCAGTCGATATCCGGTTAGCTTGATTCCGATTACTTCACCAAGAAGTAAAGGTGTGAAGGCTATGAATCTGGTGGATGATCGCATTGTCAGTGCCATCATTCATCATGAGGATGGGAAACAGCTTGTTGTGTTAAGTGATACACTTGCGATGAAACGCATCAAACTAAGTGATATCGATGTAACAGGACGTCCGACAAAAGGGGCTATGATTTGTAAAAAGGTCAAATCAAAACCATATCATATCGCATATATCGGAATTTACGATATCAATGATGAGATGATCATCAGTAATGATACCTATCATCGTTTCTTTGTGAAAGATATCGCCTTGATGAGCAAAGATGCGACATTCTCTACACCAATCAAGCATACAGGTGATTTTTATGTTTTATCGCCGCTTACACGTTTAGAACTTGTGGAGATGAGAGAACAACAAGAAGAAAATCAAGAACCGATAGATGAAGTAACCTTATTTGAGTAGAGGAGAAGTTTCTCCTCTTTTTTCAATCATCAAAATATGGTACCATGAGTTTAGGAAGTGATGATATGATCAATAAGAAGCGACAAATCAAAAAACTAGAGAAAAAGGAACAAAAACTATTGTATCGAAAGCCTTTGAGTGAGCCATTACAACAAAAGGTAAGGGAAAGGATTCCTGATAAAGCTATGCAGACTTTAGAATCTGCTTTTCAGACCTCTTTTTCCATTGTTTTCAAAAAGGGAAGTAAATGGATCGAAAAAGTCATAAAGTTAGAGGATCAACAAGCAATAGGAGCTTATTTGAAAAAAGAGTTTCAACAAGAGGAAAGTCGTACCCATTTTAAGGCTTTTGATCAACGGATTCGCTCTACCAAGTTACATCATGTGTCATGGACACAAACAAAAAGTGGTGTGCTTGGGCTTCTTGGTATCGGTATTCCGGATATCCCACTTTATTTGGCTTCTTTGTTGGCTAGTGTATATACCATAGGTGCAACTTATGGATTTCATATCAAGGAAGAACAAGAAAAGGCATATGTGCTTTTGTTGTTATGTGCTGTTTGTGATGAAGAGGAACACAAACAACGATGGAAAACAGAACTAAATGAATTTACAGAAAGAGGTTCTCACTTTACATTACAGGAGTTGATTCCTTATGCGGCGCATGCATTGGCTTATCGAGAATTGCAAGCAAAATTTCTTCAAGGGATACCTTTGATTGGCGTTGTTGGAGCCGTTATGAGCAGTACACTACAAGCAAACATCATTTCATTTGCACATGTATCATATAAAAAGCGATTATTAAAAGAAAAGGGACACATCAAATTTTGACATTTCCTTATGGGTTCTATGATATAATGGACACATTCGAGGAGTGAAACTATGAATCAAACAACCATAGAATTAGAATGTCATGCATTACATAAGGATATCGATCAATTAAAGTTAAAATCTAATAGATATTCGACCATACGTTTTTTTGTGATCATCGGTGTGCTTTTTAGTCTTTATCAAGGCAGTGTGAATCAATCATTTTGGTACTTACTTGCCATCGTTTTGACAGTTGCTTTTTTATATGTTGCAAGACTTCATTATCTTTTAAAAGTAAAATTGGAAGAAACGCAAACCTATCTGAATGTTTATGAGGATATCTTGAAGCGTAAAAGTGATGAATGGAAAAACTTTGAACAAACCGGTAAGGAATTTATGAAGGAATCCATGACACAAGCATATGATTTGGATCTTTTTGGTAAATCCAGCTTATTTCAATACCTCAATGTAGGTGCTACCATAGCCGGGAAAGAGGCTTTGGCGACTTTATTAACATTGAAGTCAACAGATGCCACCTCTATGTTCAGACGACAGGAAGCTGTCAAAGAGGCAATGGAATCCAAACACTTTACCTTGCGAATGAATATGCTTTCTAAGCTGTTTTCAAAGCATGCGAAAAAAATAAAGAAAAAGAAGATGGATTCTTTTTTGGCTTTTATGGAAGAACCGATTCCACCATATGCTTTTTTGATCAAGGTCCTTTCTTTTCTTTTGCCTGTTCTTTCTATACTCGCCAGTATCCTGACAGGCTTTTTCAACTTATCACTCTCTTATGCTTTGGCTGCGTTTACGCTTACTTTATGTTTTGCAATGTTGGGTTTTATGAAAAACAATGCACAGTTATCTTATGTAGAAAGCATGCATGCGTTGATACAGGATTATGAAAAAATGTTTTCTTGTATGTCACAACAAGCATTTGAATCAGCATTTTGGAAGGATTTAAAACATCAATTGCAAGATGCGGATCAAGGCATCCGTGAATTAAACCGCATTCTTGGTTTTGTTCGAATCAGAAGCAATTCTGTGATGTTTATAATTATCAATGGTTTTACTGCAATTGATTATCATTGTGTCAATGCTTTAAGAGATTGGAAAAACACATATGGGACACAAGTACGTCACTGGTTAGATGCGATTGGTGAAGCGGAAGCTATCCTTTCTTTGACTCAGTTATGTTTTGCAAAGGATCAGGTGTGCTTTGCGAGCATCAAAGAAGGTGCTCCCAGTATACAAATGATAGAAGGCAAGCATCCATTGATCAAAGAATCAGATGCTGTCGCAAATAGCATTACGATGGAACATGGCTCATATGTAATTACCGGTAGTAACATGTCAGGAAAAACGACCTTCCTTCGTACCATTGGTGTGAATATGGTTTTGTTTCAGGCAGGAGCACCGGTATGTGCAACAAGCTTTCAGGCGACTCCTGTGTCCATATATACCTCTATGCGAGTACATGATGATGTCAGTGAAGGTATTTCTACGTTCTATGCTGAAATATTACGTATCAAGCAAATGATGGAGGCTAGCAAGCGTCAAGATAACATGTTGGTTCTCATTGATGAAATCTTTAAAGGAACCAATAGCGCAGATCGTATCCTTTGTGCAAAAGAAGCAATCATGAAGCTTCATTTACCACATGTCATCACCGTGGTAAGTACTCATGATTTTGAACTTTGTGATTTAGAAAAAGATGACAAGGTCCATGCCATCAATTACCATTTCTCAGAATATTATGAGGAAGATACCATCTGTTTTGATTATTTATTAAAAGAAGGAAGATGCACTACAACAAATGCAAGACAGTTAATGAAGTTAGCTGGCTTTTAAAGGAGAAGATATGAAATCAATCGTATTAGCAGAAAAACCATCTGTTGGAAAAGAACTAGCGAGAGTACTTGGCTGTAAGAGCTTGAAAGAAGGCTATGCAGAAGGAAATCAATATATTGTAACATGGGCATTGGGGCATTTGGTAGAACTATATGATCCTCAGGATTATGACAAACGATTAGAATCATGGAATATGGAAGATCTTCCTATGTTACCTGAACCAATGAAACTAAAGGTAATGAAGGAAACTTCTCGACAATTTCGTGTAGTAAAAGCACAATTACAACGTCAAGATGTGAAAGAACTTATCATTGCGACAGATGCAGGAAGAGAAGGGGAATTGGTCGCTCGTTGGATCATCAAACTATGTGGCTTTCATAAACCATTGAAACGATTATGGATATCTTCTCAAACAGATAAGGCCATCAAAGAAGGCTTTGCTCATTTAAAAGATGCCAAGGAATATGAAACACTTTATCAAAGTGCAGTATGTAGAGCAGAGGCAGATTGGTTGGTTGGCTTAAATGTTACCAGAGCATTGACTTGTCGCTTTAACGCACAACTCTCTGCAGGACGTGTACAGACACCGACCCTTGCGATGATCGTATCAAGAGAAGAAGAAATAAAAAAATTCAAGCCGGTTGAATATCAGACGATGCGTATAGAAACCGCAGGATTTACGATGCAATATCATGATGAGAAAAAGCAAATGCAAATCTTTGATAAAAACATTGCTCAACAAATTGCGAAAGATTGTAAACAACAAAACATCATCATTCAAGAAGTGAAGAAAAGTAGAAAAAAGGAATTGCCTCCATTACTATATGATTTAACAGAGCTACAAAGAGATGCCAATCAACGATTTGGTTTTAGTCCCAAACAAACATTAAATCTTATGCAAAGTTTGTATGAGACCCATAAATTATTGACCTATCCAAGAACAGACTCCCGTTATATCAGTGATGATATCGTAGCTACCTTAAAAGAACGTATGCAAGCAATTCGTGTAGATGTTTATGAACCCTATGTGAATCAGATTTTAAAAGCAGGTATCAAAGTAAATCATCGTATTGTCGATAATCAAAAGGTATCCGATCATCATGCCATCATTCCTACTGAGGAATATGTAGAATTACATCGTCTATCCAGAGATGAAAAGTGTATTTATGATCTTGTCATACGTCGTTTTCTAGCAGTTTTCATGGCGCCGAGTGAATATGATGTTACCAAGGTTGAAGCAACGTGCCAAACGCATCATTTTAAAACAAGTGGAAAGGTCGTAAAAGAAGCAGGATGGCGTACACTTTATCATATCAAAGATGTATTTGAGGAAGAGGAAGAAGAAACAAGTGATCAAACTTTGCCTGATATCAAAGAGAACCAAAGCTATCCGATCAAACAAATAGTATTATCTACTCACTTTAGCAAACCACCGGCTCGATATAGTGAAGCCACGCTGTTATCGGCAATGGAACATCCCGGTAAATTTATACAAAACGCAAAAATGAAATCCATTTTGGAAGATGCCAATGGTATCGGAACCGTTGCGACCAGAGCTGATATCATAGAAAAGCTTTTAAAAGCGAATTATGTAGAAAAACGAGGGAATTTCATTTATCCATTAAGCAAAGGGATTCAATTGATTTCCTTGGTACCGCAAGATTTGCGTTCTCCTTTATTAACCGCAAAATGGGAAGAACGACTAACAAAGATTGCACAAGGAAAAGACTCGGATGTAGCGTTTAAAAAAGAAGTGAGAAAGTATGCAAGTGCTTTGGTTGAAGCAGTAAAACATAGTGAAGCAAACTATCGTCATGATAATATGACACAGAAAAAATGCCCGATTTGCGGAAAGAACATGTTGGAGATAAATGGAAAACGAGGAAAGTTACTTGTATGTAGTGATCCTTCCTGTAAACATAAACAACAACTTTCCTTTCTCAGCAATGCCCGTTGCCCGAATTGCCATAAAAAGTTAACTGTAGTGGGTGAAAAAGAGAAACGTTTATATACTTGTGGATGTGGTTTCCGTGAGAAATTTGACCGATTCAATGAAACCTTAAAAAAGAAGAGCAACAAAGCCGGTAAACAAGAACTAAGGGCATATATGAAAAAACAGGAACAAGAAGTCAAACAAGAAAAAAGCGCCTTTCAGCTGGCGTGGGAAGAGGCACAAAAGAAACAATCTTAAGGGAGGTGTGGTTTTGGAACAATTAGAAACAAAACGTTTGATCTTACGTCATGTTACGATGAAGGATGCGAATGCGTTTTATGAACTATTGCGTGATGAAGAAGTCAATAGATTTCTTCCAATGTTTCCTTTCAAAGATTTACAGGAAGCCAAAGCATATATACAAACGCATTATTTGGATGCTTATGAGAAAAATGATGGATATTATTATGCGATATGTCTAAAGGAAGAAAATGAAGTGATCGGCTATCTTCATGTTAGTGGTGAGGAAAGTCATGATTTCGGATATGGATTAAAAAAAGCATATTGGCATCAGGGAATCGTTTCTGAAGCAGGAGCTGCCTTTCTTGAAATGTTAAAAACAACAGATATCCCATTTATCACTGCAACACATGATATTCATAACCCACACAGTGGTGCTGTGATGAAAAAACTTGGAATGCGTTATCAATATACTTATGAAGAACAATGGATGCCAAAAGATCAACTTGTACGTTTTCGTATGTATCAAATGAATTTCTCTTGTGATTCTGATTTTGTATATCGAGGTTATTGGAATCGATATCCACATGTGATAGAAACCCTATCAAATGAAGAAAAAAAAGACTAAAATCTTGAAATTTAGTCTTTTTTTGCGGCTTTTCGTGCTGCATATTGTATGGCGATGATGGTTTTGGCATCTATGATCTCATTTCTTTGAATCATATCCATTGCTTCATCTACTCGATACCAGCGAAGCTCAATGTCCTCATCTTCATCCATTGCTTTTGGATGCTCCACCACCTTCAATGCTTCCGCTTCATAAATATACAGTTTCTCATTACAGAAGCCTGGCGTTGAATAAAATTCACAAACCTTATGTAAGCGCTCTGTAGTAAAACCACTTTCTTCTTCCAACTCTCTTAATCCACAAAGATAAGGGTCTTCATCCTTTTCTAACTTCCCGGCAGGAATTTCCAACATCATAGCATCAACAGCAGGTCGATATTGGTACACGAACAGAATTCGATCTTCTTTCATTGCGAGCACACCGACTCCACCATGATGATGAATGATATCACGAGCAAACTGCTTACCGGTTTCATCTTCAATGATATCTTTACTTACTGTGAAAATCCTTGCTTTATATGTTTCTGTAGAGGATACTTTTTTCTGCATATCATCACCTCGTAATCATTATACGTCAAGATGTTGATTTACTCAATCCATATTGTAAATGGATCGCATCTGCGATGGCCTGTGCCATTTGTTGTTGACCTAGTGCACTTGTTAAATAGGCAGCATCTTCACTGTCACTTAAGAATCCAAGCTCTAATAAAAGGGCGCTTACATTGTTTTGATCAATGACATACAAGGAGGAATCCGCTGTAGATTTTAATCCACGTAAATCACTATAACCTAGTGCTTGTAATTGGTTTAATACTTGCGTACCAAGCTGTTTCATTGTTTCATCAGTACCATTATAATAGGCCTCTATACCAAATGCACCATCGTCATAATTCTCACTGGAATTGGTATGGATAGAAAGGAAAAGGTCTGCCTGTGCCATGGTAGCGATGTTGACACGTTCTCTTAGATCTTCTAGATTGTCCTCACTTGAAGATACCTCATCACGATCTCTTGTATAGATGACTTCATATCCATAGTCTTCTAATAATGCTCCTATTTGTAAGGTGACAGATAATGTAATATCTTTTTCATAGATTCCCTGTGCAGAGATACCTCCACTATCATATCCTCCATGTCCTGCATCCAAAACGATGGTAACTTGTGTTTCCTTGGCATAAACAAGGTCTGCATTAGAAGAAGTATGATGAAAGGTATACCAAGCAAGCAAGGAAAGTATCATACAAGGTAATACCATTAATTTATATTTTTTCATGAGCACCTCCTATATTCAGTATCCGTCATGGGCTTGGTCAAAAAATGTCGGTTCTGTGAAGATTTTCTGAATTTGCTTATAAACAAAAGCAAAACGAGCATACTTAAAAGAGAAGGAGGATGTTTATGAATCAGAAACAATTAAAAGAAACAGCGAAAAAGCATGAGCCACAAAAACATGCCGGAAGACATGCGGTAACTGCATTTTTAAGTGGTGGTGCTTTAGGAGCTGTAGGACAGCTCATCATGGTAGCCTACCAACAATTTTTAGGAGTCGATCAAACAACGGCAATGTCTATGTGTGTCGTAACCATCATACTGATTGCAGCAATTTTGACCGGAATCGGTGTATTCGATAAGGCAGCACAGGTTTGTGGTGCCGGGCTATTTGTGCCGATCACAGGCTTTGCAAACTCTTTGACTTCCTGTGCCTTGGAAGGTAAAACAGAGGGCTTTATTTATGGCATTGGTGGCAATATGTTTAAGTTAGCGGGAAGTGTGTTAACGTATGGTATTGCAAGCGCCTTTGTATTTGGCAGTATCCGCTATCTGCTGTTTGGAGCATGATATGACGACCATCAATTTTCAAAATGTTTATGTGACCTCTAGGGGTACAGCAGTGGGACCATTAGAAAAAGATGGACCACTAGGGGATTTGTTTGATAAATCCTATGAAAATCATTATTGTAGCGAAACAAGCTTTGAAAAAGCGGAACGAATGCTTGTTTATGATGCAGTAGATGCTGCTTTGAGAAAAGCAGAACTGAAAGTGGATGATATCGGTTTACTTGTTGGCGGAGATTTGATCAATCAACTTACCAGTTCTCACTATTTTGCTAGAGATTTGGCGGTTCCTTTTATAGGAATGTATGGCGCCTGTTCTAATTCTTCTTTGGTCATTGGACAAGGAGCCATTTGGGTAGAGCATGGTTTGGCAGATCATGTGATCAGCTTTACGAGTTCACATGCAGCAACAGCGGAACGTCAATTTCGATATCCAAATGAATATGGTATACAGAAAAAAGAGACAACTACTTATACGGTAACCGGTGCAGGTGCTGCCATTTTATCTAGAAAGCCATCAGCAATCAAGGTGACGGCATTTACTCCCGGAAAGATCATCGATTGGGATCATAAGGATGCCAATGATATGGGATTAGCCATGGCACCTGCTGCTTTTGATACGTTACAAACACATTTTAAAGATACCAAGCGATCATTTGAAGATTATGATATGATCGTAACCGGTGATCTATCCAAAATCGGATTTTCTTTTTTGACTGATTTACTGGTTCAAGAAAATTATGATATTCAAAATCGTTTGCATGATTGTGGTTTGATGATGTATAACTTCGATGAGCAAGAAGTATTTTGCGGTGGTAGTGGATGTGCGTGCAGTATGTGTGTTTCCATGACGAAGTTATTAAATATGTTAGAAGAAGGAAAAATGAAACGTATCCTAGTGTTGGCAACTGGTGCTTTGTTATCACCGGTTGCAATACAACAAAAAGAATCCATCCCTTGTATTGCACATGGTATCGTGTATGAAAGGAGTGATGCGTCATGATGATGTATGTCAATGCTTTTCTAGTCTGTGGAGCAATCTCTTTGGTAGGTCAATTGATTTATGATCACAGTAAGCTAACTGCAGGACACATCACGAGTTTGTTTGTTGTTATCGGTGCAGCCTTGGACACCTTTGGTTGGTATGACAAACTTTTAGAATTTGCTGGTATGGGCGCATCTCTTCCAATCACAAGTTTTGGACATTCTTTGATTCATGGCGCATTAGCGAAAGCACAAACTGATGGATTAATGGGTATCTTACTTGGGATGTTTGATCTGACAGCTGCCGGTATCACAAGTGCGATCCTATTCGCATTCATCATTGCGTTGATTTGTAAACCGAAATCATGAATCTAGAACAACGCTATAATCTTATCCGATCACAGTTATCTTCCTCTTTTGATATTGTCGAACGACATTTACAAATCGATGGTGTACATGCATGGGTGTTTTTCCTTTCTAGCCTGAGTGATAGCGAATTGATCACCAAGCTAGTTGAAAGTTTTGTGATGACAGCTTCTAAAGATTTACCGATTACGTTTTATCCGGGTGCGGTAGAAGCCGTAAAAGACGATAAAAAGGCAATTACCAATATGCTAAGCGGACAAGCATTGGTTCTTTTGGATCAAAAGGATAGTTACTATTGTATCGAGACCAGGCATTATCCAGCAAGATCTACCGCAGAACCTAATGTAGAGAAAAGTGTAAGAGGAAGTCATGATGGCTTTGTAGAAAACGTAATTTTAAATGTAGGATTGATACGTAGAAGAATACGAGATCCAAGACTGGCGGTCATCATGAACAAGGAAGGTGTTAAAACACGTACCGATATTGCTTATCTTTATATCGATAAATTAGTCGATGTGGATGTTCTTTCCGATTTAGAACATCGTTTGATTGGATTACCGGAAACGGAAATTTTAAGTGAACGCAATTTATGTGAAGCCCTCTATGGGAAAACATGGAATCCATATCCTCATGTGCGATATACCGAACGACCGGATATATGTGCGATACATTTGTTACAGGGCTATGTCATCGTACTTGTTGACAACAGTCCTACCGCAATGATCCTTCCGACTACTTTTTTCGAACAGACAAAGCAGATCGAAGAATATACCCAAACAACGATGGTAGCCTTGTTTACCAGGATCTTACGTTTGATCGGAATTGCGTTTTCTTTGTATCTGCTTCCTTTATGGATCGGATTATTGATCGATGGGATACCAACGCTACTTCATATACCGATGTTGGATATTCAGCCAATCACGTTTGGCTTTCAAGTAATCTTAGCAGATATCGTGGTGGAATGGATCCGTCAATCGCTCATCCATACACCAAGCATCCTTTCCAGCATCATGAGCTTCATTGCGGTATTTGTGTTAGGTGATATGGCGATTGAATTAGGCGCATATACTTCGGAAATATTGATCATGGTAGCCGTATCTAATATCGGAAATCTTTTGACACCAAGTTATGAGCTATCTCTTGCGAATAAGATATTTCGTATTCTAATGGGATTTCTGGCTTTATTTCTAGGGTGCAATGGATTTTGTATTGGTGTATTCTTACATCTTGTTATTCTATTATCAACCAAAACGATCAAATTCCCATATCTTTATCCCTTTATTCCATTTTCCTATAAAGAATGTAAACGTATTTTTGTAGGAGCACCGATTCAAGTGAAAAAGAATGAGTAGGATTCCCAATGTCGGAATCCTTTTTTTTCGTCTTCATCTGTGCTATCATAATAATAAGTATTACATAAAGGAGCGCATATGAAACAACTTATTATGATCAATGGAACCATGGGAGCAGGGAAGTCAACGGTTTGTAAGGCATTAAATCAAAGATTGACGCATAGTGTTTGGTTAGATGGAGATTGGTGTTGGATGGCAGATCCTTTTGTGGTAAATGATGAAACTAAGAACATGGTTCTTGATAACATTACGCATATGCTTCGTAATTTTTTTAAACAGAAGGAATACGAGCATGTGATTTTTTGTTGGGTCATGGATGAAGATGATATCATCAACTCCATTTTAGAACGATGAAAGGATCTTGAGTATCGTTGCCATAAAATAACACTCTGTCTACAAGATGCTACCCTAATGGAACATTTAACAAAGGATATCAAATCCGGCATTCGTTCAAAGGATTGTATCGAAAAAAGTTTGGCACGTCAGAAAAAATACAAAAGCATGTCTACGACAAAGCTTTTCATAGATGGAAAAGAAGTTGAGGAAGTCGTTATAGAGATAGAAAAGATGATAGAAGAATAACATTTCATGTTTCATGTTTGGAAGAAAAATATAACTAAAAACAAAGAGGAAATCAACTAAACCTACAATTTTTCTCTTTTTTTTGTTATAATCTATATTTGTGAGGTGATGACATGGCATTTACAGTAACCATTGATCAGTTTGAAGGTCCATTGGATCTGATGTTGCATCTGGTAAAAGACAATAAACTGGATTTATTTGATTTAGATATGGATGTTTTAACTGAACAATATTTGACCTATTTGAATGCTATGGAATCCATGCATCTAGAGGTCGCAAGTGAATATCTAAGTGAACTTGCCGGTCTATTGGAATATAAAAGTAAAAAGCTTTTACCAAGAGAAAAGGTAGAAGTGGAAGAAAGCTATGAAGAAGATAAACAAAAGTTAGCACAGCGTTTATTGGAATATCAGCGCTTTAAAGAAATTACCGCTGATTTTGAGAAAAAGTATGAGGAACGTCAATTATTGTTTTCAAAGCCATTAAGTGAAGAAGCGAATAAATGGATTCATACAACCAATGAGGGGGAGTTGCATGGTAACCCTTATGATTTGATCAAGGCAATGCAAAAGGTAATCAGACGTCAAGTACTGGCACATCCTTATGAAACAAAGATGACGGTGAAAGAATTGTCATTGGATGAGCGAGTGTTACAAATAAAAAAACGATTAAGAAACTGGAATGGGAAGATGAGCTTTGAAGAACTTTGTAGTGATTGTGATAGTTTACATATGGTCATTGTGACATTTTTGTCCATTCTGGATTTGATTCAACATAAAGAAATGAGTTTTACGATAGATGAAAATGAAATGATTTGGATCATCAAAGGAGATACGATGTATGCTACAGCATAATAAAAAAATGATATTAGAGGGCTTACTGTTCATTGCCGGAGATGAAGGGTTGAATGAAACACAAATCTTAAGTTGTATGGAAGATGAAATGACAAAAGTTGAGCTCAGTGTACTTTTAGATGAGATGATGCAGGACTATTTGAACGATGAACGTGGTTTTGAATTGGTGCGATTTGGCGGAATTTATAAATTTGTATCAAAAGAAGTGGTTCATCCTTATGCAGAGCGTTTGTTCAGTTCTACTAAAATTTCAACGCTATCGCAAGCAGCACTGGAGACGCTTGCAATCATTGCTTATAAACAACCGATTACACGAGCAGAAATCGAAGAGATTCGTGGTGTTGGCTGTGATATGATGATACGTAAGCTGTTAGCAAGAAGCTTGATCAAGGAATGCGGACGTAGTGATGCACCGGGCAGACCGTTTTTATATGAGGTAACATCAGAGTTCATGGATGTATTTAAACTGGAAAGTCTAAAGGAATTGCCAGATCTACCAACCTTTCGTGATGAAGAAGATAATGAATTATTTGATGAAGAATCATAGAAAAAAGGGATAGTTTAAGCATTTCAAAAGAAATTCTACCAACTTTTCCATTATCTTGCATATTATTCCAAATGACTTTACGAATGATGGTTGTAGGATTATAGTATAGGTGTACCAAGGGTACCAAGAACAAGCTTATTAACAGATGGTTCATGAAACTGATAAGAGGTAAGAAGCAAATCATAAAAAGTCTATCTTATCCGACATCAGGACAGTAATGGCCACTGTGAAAAGACTATAGAGAACATCGGATATGGCAAAAACCAGTTACACTTGGAAGTATGCAGAACATACCAGAGCTAAGGACGCTGGGAATCATGTAGTCATGAAGATGAATATCAGGAAAACAAGGAAAGCAAGCGAAAGCCATGAG
The DNA here is from genome assembly GCF_045223415.1 of Hoskinsella mucinilytica. Classification (NCBI taxonomy): domain Bacteria; kingdom Bacillati; phylum Bacillota; class Erysipelotrichia; order Erysipelotrichales; family Erysipelotrichaceae; genus Hoskinsella; species Hoskinsella mucinilytica. The sequence goes on from NZ_JBEQZJ010000004.1 coordinate 26,338, forward strand.
GAAGAAGCATTAGGAAATGGTGAAGGCTGTGAGGCAGTACTTGAACTGATAAAAAAAGTATCTATAGTAGCTGGGTAGGATGGAATTGAGAAACTTATCTGTATGCAGAACATACAAGAGGTAAGAAAGTCAAATAGATATCAAAACTCAGCGATATAAGAGAAAGGGAAACTGATAAAAAAGGTTTCTCTTTTTTCGTATATAGGATAAAATAAAGGGGATTGGAGGGATAGGATGAAGATTAGAACCGTGCAATTAGAAGATAGTGAAGCTTTGCTTAAGATATATGAGGAGTATATCTTACATACCGAAATTACATTTGAATATGATGTGCCTTTTGTTGAAGCATTTAAAAACAGAATACAAGCCATCTATCGACAATATCCTTTCTTGGTAATAGAAGATCAAGGTGTCATTCTAGGATATGCTTATGCCCATCGCATGTTTGAGCGAAAAGCATATGATTGGGATGTAGAATTATCTATATATTTTCGACATGATGCCACATCTTGTGGGTATGGAACAAAATTGTTGATGACATTATTAGATCTGTTAAAATTACAACAAGTAAGAAATGCCTATAGTTTGATAACGCTTCCTAATGAAAAAAGCGAAGGTCTCCAAAAGAAGTTAGGATTTATTCTATGTGGCGTGTATCATCAAGCAGGTTATAAGCATGGAAAATGGTTGGATGTTGGGGTTTATGAAAAACATCTATTATCACATGATGATGTTCCTTCTATTTGGATTCCGTTTTGTGAACTGAAAGAAGATGCCATCAACAAGATCATACAAGGATAGAAAAGATGACAATGGTTCATCTTTTTCTTTGCTTCGACATATACTTGCTAATGGTGATGGTATGAAAAAATGGATATGTGTGATGCTTTGTTTATTGCTTCAAATGAGTGTGTTACATGCAGAAAGTTATTGTGTGATGAGTGGTGATGATCAAAGTGTCATTGAAGAGAAGAATATGAATGAACCACAAAGCGTTGCCAGTATTTCAAAAATCATGACGGCAATCGTAGCAATCGAATCCAAAGACCTAAAGGATACATGGAAGGTAGGAGAGGAAATCAATCAGGCAGATGGCAGTAGTATTTATCTGAAAGTTGATCAATCGGTAACATTGGAATCTTTGTTGTATGGATTAATGCTACGAAGTGGGAATGATGCGGCAGTTGAAATAGCAATGCATGTCAGCGGAAATATCAATGACTTTGTTAAGTGTATGAATGATAAAGCAAAACAAATCGGAATGTTGAATACGACCTTTCATAATCCCAGTGGATTAGATGAAGAAGATGGAGGTAATATTTCAACAGCATATGATATGGCCTTATTAATGAATTATGCGATGAAAAATGAAACTTTTCGTAAAATTACAGGCACACAATATTATACAAGCGAATGGAATTATCGTTGGAAGAATAAGAATCGTTTGTTGTTTGAATTTCCTTTTACCAATGGAGGAAAAACTGGGTTTACCAAAAAAGCGGGAAGGACACTTGTGACCAGTGCGAGTCATGATGGCGTAAATAGCATTGTCGTAACATTGAAAAGCAGTGATGATTTTGCATTTCATGAAGAAAAGCATAAAGCGGTTTTTGCCAATTATCAAACTAAGGAATTATTAAAAGAAGGAAGCTATCGTATAGGTAAAAAAATGATTACCGTAGAGGAGCCTATCAAGGTATCTTTGAAAAAGGATGGTAAGGATAGCTTGCAGGTAAAAAGTCATGTAGAAAAAAACAACTTTATCGTAGAAATCATCAAAAATAAAGTAAGTAGTGTGTATACGTATCCCATGAAGAAAGCAAAGGGGGAAGTTCAATGAATGTACTTTGGCTGATTATGATCATCGTCAGTATCTTATATGCGCTTTATACAGGCAATGTTGGCATGGTCAATGATGTCTTTGTGGATGTAGGCAAGGATACTTTTGATTTTGTTTTGCCTCTTATTTGTGTCTGTGTCTTTTGGAATGGCCTATTGTATGTCGCAAAAGATGCCGGAATCACACGTTTTTTGGAAAGATTGATGCATCCTCTTTTGAAATGGTTGTTTCCGGATCTAAAACATGATGATGAAACATTGGGATATGTAGCGACCAATGTGGTCGTCAATATGATCGGACTTGGTTCTGCTGCAACGCCGGTTGGTTTAAAAGCGATGGAAGGTATGCAAAAACATAATGATCAAAAGGATACAGCTACACGTTCTATGGTTACCTTTCTTGTATTGAATACCGCCGGTGTTACCTTGTTTTCTACGACACTAGTAGCGATGCGATCCAGCTTTCATTCAATCGATGTGATGGGCTTTCTTCCATATGCAATCTGTTCTACGTTATTTGCATCTATGATCGGTATCATGGTAGACAGGTGGTGGAATTATCGTGGCTAAGACTGCTTATATCATGCCTTTTATCGTGCTAGCGATCTTGATCATCGCTTTGCTTCGCCATGTAAAGGCATATGCCTCTTTTGTAAGTGGCGCAAAGGATGGTTTATCCTTATTCGTGGATGTATATCCTGCATTACTTGCGATGATGTTTGCGATTACGTTATTAAGGGAAAGTGGTTTGATGGATGTGATCTGCGATACCATTGCTGGTGTGGTCAAGGGCATACCATCCGCTATTTGGCCAATGGTATTTTTTCGACCGATTTCCGGAAATGCTTCCCTTGCGGTACTTGCCGATATCTTTCAAACATGTGGAGTCGATTCCTTGGCTGGAAATATGGCAAGTATCATCCAAGGTTCTACGGATACTACCATCTATGTTATTACTTTATACTTTTCCAGTGTCGGAATCAAAAAAATCAAGAATTCATTGTCCATCGGTTTGATTGCGGATGTCGCTGGTATCACCATGGCAATTTTATTAAGCATGCTGTTTTTCGCTTAAATTCTTTTACAAATCCCCTCATTTCGTGTACAATGGACATAAAAGAGGTGTAAGTATGGAACGTTTACAAAAAGTAATTGCGCAAGCGGGCGTTGCTTCAAGAAGAAAAGCAGAAGAGATGATTGCCCAAGGACGTGTGAGTGTCAATGGAGAAATCGTATCTGAAATGGGATATAAAGTAAAAAAAGGAGATTACATCGAAGTGGATGGTAATCCAATCGAGAAAGAAAATAAGGTTTATTACCTAATGAATAAGCCTAAGAAAACGATGTGTACGGCAAATGATGAATTTGGCAGAGCATGCGTAGTGGACTTGATTGCTGGGAAAGAACGTGTGTTTACGGTTGGTCGTTTGGACTATGACACCAGTGGTGTTTTGTTGTTGACCAATGATGGTGATTTTGCGAATGCGATCATCCATCCAAGATACCGTATTCCTAAGATTTATAACCTAACCATCAACGGAATACTCAGTGTAGAAGATATGAAGAAAATCAAAGACGGTATCGTGTTAGATGATGGAATCAAGACGTTACCGGCAAAATTAAAGCTAACAGAGAAAGATAAAGAGAAAAATCAATGTAGTTTTGATCTTACGATCACAGAAGGTAGAAATCGTCAAATCAAACGTATGATGGAAGCTTTGGGCTACGAGGTTCGTCGTCTGCATAGAAAACAGATTGCCTTTCTTCATTGCAGCGATCTTCGCCAAGGAGAGTATCGTATATTAAAACCATTTGAGGTAAAACAGTTACGTTCCCTTGCGGAAAAAGGACAGATGAAAAATAAATAACAGGGGATGCCCTGGTTTTTCTTCTGTCATATTTTTTTTGATGTTAGAAAGAATTGAGGTGTAATGATATGCAACAGTATTTTATTGATACCATGGCGCATATACATGATGAAATTATATTAAATGAAGAACAATCCCATCATATCACGCATGTTTTACGTATGAGAAATGATGATGTGATACGCATAGCGGATGCTTCTGAACAAATGTTTTTTTCTCATATTCGTATAGAAGGAAAAAAAGTGATTGCTTGTATCGATGAGAGCATCGAAGATCATACCAAAAGCAAGATTCATCTTACCTTGGCACAAGGATTGATCAAAAAAGAAAAATGGGATTTTTTACTACAGAAAAGCGCAGAGCTTGGTGTAGATCGTATCGTACCTTTTATTTCCAGTAGAACGATCGTGAAGTCGAAGGATGAGAAGGCAGAGAAGAAAAAACAACGATATGAAAAAATATTATTAGAGGCCTGTGAACAATGTAAACGAAGTACTTTGGTAGAACTAAGTGATGTCATGGCTTATCAAGACTTGATTCATGTGCAAGCAGATCTGAAATTGATAGCCTATGAAGATGCAGATCAAACAAGTGAATATTTAAAAGATATCTTAAAACAGCATCCTTCTATTACATCGGTTATGGTCGTGATCGGTAGTGAAGGTGGTTTTTCTATTGAGGAAGTATCTTATCTGAAACTTCATGGCTTTCAACGTGTTTCTTTAGGCGCTAGGATCTTAAGAGCTGAAACAGCAGCACTTTCCACTTTGGCAAATCTTACCTTCTTCTATGAGGGGGAAGTATGATATGAAAACATTGTTGGCATTGTTAAATAAAACTTATGATAAAAAGTTAGAAGATCATAAGGAATATAAAAAGAAACTTCAGGAGATGAAAAGCTTTTTGAATAAGAATAAGATTTCATGTAAAGAAAGTGATGATCTATCCTGTTTAAGATATGAAATATTAGTAGCATCGATAAAAAATAAACAGCAATTAGAAGAAGTGTTTTTTGATACCTATGTAAAAATGCATGATTATTGGTATGATCTGACTTATTTGGAACGTAAGAAACAAATGAATGTAGATATCGATCGAAAAAAAGCAGAATTGAGTCATTTTGTATATGAGAACGAGGAAATCTATATGCCTTGTTTTGATGAGCGTTTTAATCATTTGTATCATACCGAAATCGTATTGTTAGATTTAAAGCAATACCATGTGTTTATACGAGAATTTGAAAAAGAAATCAAATATGATCTTTATGGAGCACTTCCTTATGTTCATGGTTTTTCCAGTTGTGAGGTGGTTGCGCAAATGGGAGATAGCTATGTGCTTTTTCAACCGGATGTTAAACGATTCTATTATTTTGAACATGGAAGCTACCGTGAACAACTGTCCCTTGATGATAAACTACAGGAAATAGATGGAAAACAACGTAATATGATTGCTATGCTCTTCTTGTTGGGAAGAGATGAGGATATCGCTACAGAGCTTATGAATGGAAGCCTTGTGCAGGATAAAATGAAGAAAAAAATTAAGAAGCTGATGGAAAAACAGCACAAAACAAATAAAAATAATACATAGAAAGCTTTTCAAGAAGTGTGTTTTAGAGTATAATTTTCACTAAGGAGTGAGTGCATGACAACATTTGCAATTGCTACATTGGGATGTAAGGTGAATACTTATGAGTCCCAAGGCTATGAAAGCGCATTGTTAGAAAAAGGATACCAACAGGTATCTTTCAAAGATAAAGCAGATATTTATATTATCAATACCTGTGCTGTTACGAATACGGCAGGGGCGAAAAGCAGACAAAAAATAAATCAAGCACATGCTTTGAATCCGGAAGCCATCATTGCGGTTGTTGGTTGCTATGTGCAAACAGCTGGTGAAAGCATGAAAGATCTAGAGCATATCGATATCTTGATCGGAAGCGATGAGAAAGCTACTTTAGCGGATCGCATCGAATATGCAAAAGATCATCGTCATGAAAAACAAGTGGTTTTACATGATGTAAGAGCTTTGAAGGTATTTGAAGCATTACCGATTCAAAAATTCGAACATCAAACCAGAGCATTTTTGAAGATACAGGATGGCTGTAATCAGTTTTGTAGCTATTGTATCATTCCATATGCAAGAGGGGCAGAGCGTTCCTTGAAAGAAGATGAGGCAATAAAAGTTGCTTCTGATTTGGTGAAAAACGGACATTTGGAAATTGTGTTAAGTGGAATTCATACCGGACGCTATGGTCGTGATCTAAATACAACATTGCTTCATTTGATGAAACGAATGGTCCATGAGGTAGAAGGACTACAAAGAATTCGTATATCCTCTATTGAAATGAATGAGATCAATGATGAACTTTTATTGTTCATGAAAGAGGAAAAGAAAATCGCAAGACACTTACATATTCCGATTCAAAGTGCAAATACTACGGTATTGAAGAAGATGAATCGGCCTTATGATGTTGCATGGTTTAAAGAAAGAGTTGACTATATTCGTTCTTTGATGCCGGATATCAGTATTTCCACAGATGTGATCACTGGATTCCCACAAGAAAGTGAAGAGGAATTTGAAGATACGATGAACAATATAAAAGAAATCAATTTTTCTTTTCTGCATGTATTTCCGTTTAGTAAACGAGATCATACTGTAGCGGCATCGATGAGTGGTCATTTGGATAATAAAGTGAAAAAGCATAGAGCAGCAATGCTTGGTGATATCAGTAATCAGCTGTATGCATCCTATAAGAAAGGCTTTGTGAACAAACAGGTTGAAGTCTTGTTGGAAAAATTAGAAGATGGCTATTTATTTGGACATACCAGTGAATATCTTCCTGTGTATGTTAAAGCAGATATTCAAGAGCTTCATACGATGAAAACCGTAACGATTACATCTTTTGAGAATGATAGGCTTTATGCTAATTAAGGAGGCATCGATATGAAATTATCGCAGATGTTTGATCACGCCCCTGATATCGAAATCAAGGGCTTATGTATAGATTCTAGAAAAGTAAAAAAAGATGATATGTATTTCTGTATGGAAGGCATGGTGCATGATGGTCATGAATTCATAGATGAAGTCATCGATAAGGGTGCTATATGCATCGTACATTCTAAACCAATAGAGAACCCTAGAAAGGGAGTCGCTTATATCAAGGTAGAAAATGTGAATCATACCTTAAATGTACTTGCAAGTAAGTTTTATGGCTATCCCAGCAAACATATGAAAGTATTTGGTGTAACTGGAACGAATGGAAAAAGTACCATTACCAGTATCATCAAAGATGTATACAGTCATTTTGAACCATGTGGGTATATCGGAACGATTTCCATCAGTTATGGAGATGTGGTATTGCCACCAAGTCTGACCACACCAGATGCTATCCTTATTCATAAGACGTTAAAAGAAATGTCGGATGCGGGCATGAAGGCTGTTGCCTTAGAAGTCAGTTCTCATGGATTAGAGCTTGGAAGAGTTCAAAGCGTGGATTTTGATGTAGCTATTTTCTCTAATCTTACTTATGATCATTTGGATTTTCATGGAACGATCGAAAATTATTTTGAAGCGAAAAAGAAACTGTTTACCAATTTGAAACCGGAAGGTGTTGCTGTTTTAAATGTAGATGATCCTTATTTTGATCGTTTAAAGGAAACATGCAAGGCACGTATCGTATCTTATGGTATTCAACATGACGCAGATTATCGAGGAGATGATATTCAAATCGGTACAGATGGTTCCGTGTTCACTTTGTTCCATGATGGAAAACAATACGAAATCAAAACTAATTTGGTTGCGATGTATAACATTTCAAATTTACTTGCGGCGATTGCGGCAATGGCAGAAAGTGGCATTTCCATAGAAGCTATCATACCGTATCTTGACACCCTAACACAGGTTGATGGACGTATGGAGCGAATCGATGAAGGTCAATTGTTCAATGTCATCGTTGACTTCGCACATACACCGGATGGCTTAGAGAAGGTGTTTGAATATGCAGATAGTATTACCGAAGAAGGACATGCGATCATCTCCGTATTTGGTTCTGCCGGAAAGCGGGACACAAAAAAACGTAAGGTATTCGGAGAGATTGCGGATAAATATTGCGAAAGTATTATTTTGACCGAGGATGACCCTCGTGATGAAGATCCTAGAGATATCGCCAATGAAATAAAAAGCGGTATCAAGGATACCAACAACATCTTTATTGAAGATCGCTATGCGGCTATTCGTCAGGCTATCGAGAGCGCCAATGTAGGCGATACGGTACTGATCCTTGGAAAGGGAGATGAAGTATTTATGTATCGTGAATTTGGTCGAGAGCCTTGGATGGGAGACAATCACGTAGCCCGCCATTGTATTCGTAAATACTGTTTAGGAATCGAAGAAGACGGGAAATAGTCGAAAGGGATAGAAAAAGTAACGCTTTTAGGTGAAAAAACATTGAAAAATCTTATCAAATATCGGATTTTAGTTGCATTTTTCCAATGTTTTCAGTATAATAGTGTTGCTTGCATCAGAAGGGAGGGTAAATCATGCCGAAAGTAGTATTAAAAGAAAACGAAGTTCTTGATGATGCTTTACGAAGATTCAAACGTCAAGTGTCAAGAAATGGAACCCTTGCTGAAGCTCGCAAAAGAGAGTTTTATGTAAAACCAGGCGTACGCCGTAAATTGAAATCAGAAGCTGCACGTAAAGCACGTCGTAGTAAATAAGAGGAAGGAAACTTCTTCTTTTTTTTTCCAGCACTTGTTACTACGATATGATATTATCGACCATATCATGCATAAAAATATCATTCTTCTAGATCATTTGGTATAACTTCGGTTAGAACGCAGGAATTTATGCATCATGGGTTGACAAATAAAAAAAGATACAGTAAGATAAAAACGCTTATAAAAAAATGTGGATCAGAAGAAGTATAAAGAACTTCGCCATCAGCGAGCTGATACAGAGTGGAAGGTCAGCGGTAAGAAGTCTTTAGAAACGCATCTGGGAGTGTTCCTTTGAATGAAATAGGAGGAATCGGTCGTCTTACGTTACAAGGCTTGAGATTTCTAATTCATATGAATTAGAAATGAAACAGAGTGGTACCGCGATACGTCGCCTCTAGTGTGAGGTGACGTTTTGTTTTTATAAGGAGAAAGGACAGAACACGATGAAAAAATTGAAAAAGCTCTTAGCTGTACTTGGTGTTTGTATGATGTTTACGGCAAACATGCCATGGATACATGCACAAGAGGAAACCACAACACAACAAGGTGAAGGGGATTTGCTTCAACAAATCCTAGATCGAGGGGAATTGATCGTAGGGACATCACCGGATTTCCCACCTATGGAATTTATTGATACGACCAAGGAGGGACAAGATCAATATGTTGGCTGTGATATTGAGATGGCAAAATATATTGCAGACAAACTTGGGGTGAAGCTGACCATCAAGGCAATGGACTTTGATGCTGTACTTGCCAGTGTTACAACTCAACAAATCGATATGGCGATTACCGGAATCACAAAGACACCTGCACGAGAATCTTCCATGGAAATGACGGATTCCTATTTTGATGAAGAAGGTGAATCCGGTTGGCAAGGCATTTTGATCAAGAAGGATAAAAAAGATGTTTATACTTCATTGGATACCTTAAAGGGGAAAAAGATTGCAGTACAATCCGGTAGTCTACAAGACTTTTATGTAAAAGACCAATTACCGGATGCGAAAATTCAATATATAACACAACTAAATGATGCAATCGAATTATTGAACAATGGAACTGTAGATGCAGTCGCAACTGCTTATGGTACCGGTAAAGATTTTGTAGAACAAAAAGATGGACTTTATATTGGCGAAGAACTATTGTTCACCTTAAATGCAAATTATACAGGTAATCGTATTGGGATACCTAAGGGTGAAACTGCATTATTATATCGTGTCAATGATATCGTCAAAGAAATCAAGGACCAGCATTTATATGAAGAATGGTATCAGGAAGCTTTGAACTATGGTAAGACAAAAATCGAAGGGAATTATGTAGAACGAGTGCTTCAGATTGCGCAAATCTATTGGCCAAAGTTTTTACAAGGATTAGGGGCAACATTAGGCTTGGCTTTGATTACGGTATTGGGTGGAACTTTATTGGGACTTGTCTTGGCACTGGTAAAACTTTCTAAGAATAAGTTTGTGAAATTCCTATCTGCTGCCTATGTTGAAATCATTCGAGGAACACCGCTTTTGCTTCAGTTATGGTTATTTGTTACGATCTTCGCATTGTTCAAAGCAGAAATGATCGTAAGTGTGATCGTGGCTTTGATCGTTAACAGTAGTGCGTATGTTGCGGAAATCATTCGTGGTGGTATCATGGCTGTAGATAAGGGACAATGGGAAGCCGCAAAGAGCTTGGGTATGAGCAATCAGCATATGATGACAAAGATTATATTCCCACAAGCATTTAAAACCATTCTTCCATCTCTTGGCAATGAATTTATCATGATGGTCAAAGAAACTTCGTTGGCTTCTACTTTCTATATCGGGGAATTGATGACTGCCAATAATGTCATTAAAACAGCAACGTATTTTACATTGGAAACCTTGACCATTACAGCCATCATCTATTTTGTGGTTACATTCAGTTTAAGTAAATTAGTAAATTATATGGAAAGGAGGATGGGTGTCAGTGACTAAGCAGGCATTGATCCGAGTTGAGGGTCTGAAAAAACATTTTGGAGATCTAGAAGTATTAAAAGGTATCACAGAAGAAATCCACGAAGGGGAAGTAGTCAGTATCATCGGACCAAGTGGTTCAGGAAAAAGTACCTTTCTTCGCTGTTTGAATTTATTAGAGGAACCAACGGATGGTAAGGTCATCTTTGAAGGTGTGAATATTGCGGATAAATCAGTTGATATCGATAAGCATCGTCAAAAGATCGGTATGGTATTCCAGCATTTCAACGTATTTCCTCATTTAAGCGTGTTAGAAAACATTACCATTACACCTATATTGGAATTAAAGATGCCAAAAGAGGAAGCAAATCAATTGGGTTGTGAGCTTCTTTCTAAGGTAGGACTCTTGGATAAGAAAGACGAATACCCAAGAAAGCTTTCTGGTGGTCAGAAGCAACGTTTGGCTATCGTACGTGCACTTGCGATGAAACCGGATGTAATTTTATTTGATGAACCAACCAGTGCCTTAGATCCTGAAATGGTGAAGGATGTATTAGATGTTATCAAAAGTCTTGCGGATCAAGGTATGACCATTGTCATTGTCACACATGAAATGGCATTTGCGAAACAGATCAGTGATCGTGTCTTGTTTATGGATGGTGGATATATCCAAGAACAAGGAACCCCGGATCAAATCTTCAATCATCCAAAAAACGAAAGAACCATCGAGTTTTTAAGTAAGGTATTATAAAAAAAATCAAAGCATAGGTTCAAGCCATGCTTTGATTTTTTTTCGTTTCATTGATTTAACAAAAAAATTACATTTCATATTCTGATTTTATTTTATAATGATATAAGTAAAGGAAGGTGAGAAAATGATAGCATAACTTGGCACATTCTTTCATAGTTTGTAAAGAGGTGAGAGTATGCTTTCCATTGAAAACAATCAAATCATGATGGAACATTATACTGATGTTGTATCGGTGTCATCCACCAAGGTGCAGGTCAAATTTAAAGGTTATCAGATATGCATACAAGGCGATGATCTAAAGATTTTAGCTTTGGCAGCAAGCGAGATTTATATGGCCGGGAAGCTGGAAAGCATAGAGTTCCTATATGAAAAATAAAAAAACCGTAGGCTTAGACAAATGGAAGCTATATGATAACCTATTACATGTATTGCAGATCGCCGCAAAAGCAGATATTGAATTATATGATGTCGAGGAGCACAATGGTTATACCTTATGTTATGTGCCTGTTTATCAACGTAATAAAGTGTATCGTTATTTCGAACGAAACGAAAAACTGGAAACAACGGGAATGTTGGGTTATTTGTTTCGCTCTTTGAAAAAGCCATCAAGGGTAGCCGGTGTATTATGTGCTATTTTATTGTGGTATGGCATGTCACATATGATCTATGTGATCGATATCAAGGGAGAAGACGATGAAAGTAAACAGCTGATTCAAAAGACGCTACAAGATATGAAAGTGGTGCCACCTTTCTATGATAAAGATATCATGAGCGTAAAAAAGGATTTAAAGAAACAGTTGGAGCATAAGATTGCTTGGTTAGAAATAGAAAAGCGAGGCAGTAAATATCGCATTTCTTATACACCAAAAGAATTTGCTCATATCGAAGAATTGGGTCACGATGAATTGATTGCGAAAGAAGATGGCGTTATTCAACGCTTTGATGTCTTACATGGAAACAAACTGCATAAGGTGAATGAATTTGTGCATAAGGGAGATGTGCTAGTTAGTAATGTGATTGATACATCAAGCAATTCCAAGGAAGAATTATATGTAAAGGGAAGAGTATTTGCTTATACATGGAAAGATATTAGCGTTGAAATGAAGGATGATAAGATGCCAAAAGCATTCCAATACTTTACGCTATTATTTCAGGCTAGAAATGAAATCAGTGATCGTATGCGGAAGGACGATCGTATTTATGCAGAAAATATTTTGCAATTCTCTAAAGAAGTGGGTAAAATAAAGATGGTGATTCATTATACATTGATACAGGATATCACCACACCTTAATGTAAAGGAGAATGTATGAATACGAAATATACGATTGATTTGAACCATAAGGATATGAATCAAGTAGTAAGACTATGTGGTCCAAATGATAAACATTTAGAAATCATTCGCAAGGCATTTCATTGTGAACTGGTCATGCGAGATAATTGCTTACATGTATTGTGTGAAGAAGAAGCACTGTTTTTGAAAATACAGAAAATCATCACTGCGTTGTTTGATATGATTGCCAATCATATCGATATCAATGAACGTGATGTCAGTTATTGTTGTCGCTTAGCTGAAGCAGGCAATATCGATGATATGAAGATAACTTATCAACAGGCTATCGGTAAAACGGTCAATGGGAAATTGATCTATCCCAAAACGATGGGACAACGTGTGTTATTTCATGCGATGAAACATAATGAGATCGTATTTGCCACCGGTGTGGCAGGAACAGGCAAAACCTATCTTGCTGTTGTATATGCCGCAAATCTATTGAAAAAAGGAGAAATCAAGAAAATCATTTTGACAAGACCTGCAGTTGAGGCCGGTGAAAACCTTGGGTTTTTGCCGGGGGATCTAAAGGAAAAGGTAGACCCTTATCTGCGTCCTTTGTATGATGCATTATATGATACATTAGGCAATGAGGCAGTGGAAAAGCTCTTAGAAAAAGAGGTTATTGAAATTGCGCCGCTTGCTTATATGCGAGGAAGGACCTTGGATAATGCATTTATCATATTGGATGAAGCGCAGAATACGACCAGAGCACAAATGAAGATGTTTTTGACCCGTATGGGATTTCAATCTAGAATCGTTATTACCGGTGATGTAACGCAGATCGATTTGATTCGAAAGAAAGACAGTGGGTTATTGAACGCAAAGCATTTGTTGTATGGAATTGATGGTATCTCCTTTGTGGAATTGACAAGTCTTGATGTAGTACGTAATCCACTCGTTCAAAAAATCATTGAACGATACGAGAAGGAGGAAGAATATAATGGCGAGGATATTATTGATCGAAGATGAGGAAAACATAAGAAAGATCATAGCTTATGATTTAAATAAAGCAGGTAATGAAATCGTTGAATGCGCTGATGGACAACAAGCGATTGATATCGCATTAAAAGAAGATTTTGATGTTTTGATCATTGATTGGATGTTGCCACATGTCAGTGGAATCGAAATCGTAAAAAAATTAAGAAGTGAAGATAAAGACAGCATCATGATCATGTTGACCGCAAGAGATGATGAATCGGATATTCTTAATGCGTTTGAACAAGGGGTGGATGATTACATTACCAAACCGTTTTCACCAAGAGAACTGTTGGCAAGAGTGAATGCGCATTTAAAAAGACAAAGCAAAAAGCAAGGAAAACAATTGGAAATTGCGGATCTGCATATGGATATGAAGCGTAGAGAAGCCTTCGTCAAGGATACTTTATTGGTTTTAACAAAGAAAGAATTTGACTTATTAGAGTATTTTATCCAAAATCGTAATATCGTATTATCCAGAGATAGCATTTTAAATGACATCTGGGGCTTTGATTATGATGGTGATACCCGAATTGTTGATGTACATGTTTTCAAGCTCAGAAGCAAATTAAATGGCTCTCATGTGCATATTAAGTCCAGTCGTGGTGTTGGATATCTATTAGAGGAAACAAATGAAACAGAATAAGTTTATCGTGATGTTCTATTTTTTGTTATTTGCTTGTTTGGTCGAATATTTTCTTGATTTGAATGCCTATGCAATGATCGTATTGATGATCCTGGCATTCACTGTTCTTTGGTATTATCTAGAAAAAGAAGAAATGAATGTCAAATTAAAGGAAAACATTGAACTTCAACAAGAGGTACAATCGACCGCAAAAGATGCGCATCTGAAAAACAAACAGCTATTGACCATAGTTGGTAGCATTCCTTTTCCGATGATCCTCATTGATCAATTCGGAAACATCGTCATGCATAACTCATTATCTGAAATATCGTTAGATATGGCATTTCAAGAAGACATGAATTATCTTAACAACAACTTTGTACCACCCGTACAAGAATTTATCAAAGATGCTTTTATTCTAGAAAAACAATTAGATAAAATACTTAAGATCGATGGCATAGAATATCAAGGAATCAGCGTACCGGTCACAGCGAAATCAAAATACAGCGGATGCTTGGTGCTATTTCAAGATATCAGTAAGACCTTAGAAGGGGAAAAAATGCAGAAGCGATTTATCGCAGATGCTTCTCATGAATTAAAGACACCGATTGCGGTCATCAAAGGCATGGTAGAAATCTTGAATCGAGAAGATTTTGATGATGAAGCCACGAGAAAAGAGTTTATGGAACAAATAGATATCGAAATCAATCGTTTGGATATGCTTGTAAAAGATTTGCTTCAATTATCTAGATTATCCATGTCAAACCCTATTCTTGAACGTAAAAAAACAGATGTAAGAAATGTCATAGATAAAGCGATTACTTCACTGGAAAAACAGGCAGCTCAGAAAGGTTTGTCGATAGTAAAGGATTATCAAAATCATGATGAAGTATTTTGTGATCCTATGAAAATGCAACAAGTCGTATTAAATCTGATCAGCAATGCAATCAAATATAGCGATACCGGAACCATTACCATCAGAACCTTAGCACAAGGACATTATTATGTGCTGGAGGTTCAAGATGAAGGGGTAGGGTTATCGCCAGAAGATCAACAAAAGATTTTTGAGCGATTCTATCGAGTAAATGATGACAGAAGTAGAAAAAGTGGTGGTAGCGGTTTAGGTCTACCGATTACCAAAGGTATCATTGAAGCTCATAGTGGAAAGATCGAAGTTATCAGTGAATTAGGTAAGGGAACCACTTTTCGTATTTTGTTGAAGAATTGATTTTTTCATAAACTATTTGAAATTTGGAAATAGAAAGTAATTTATAATAGAAACTTTCATATCATGAATTTGATTTCTGAAAATTTATAATTTAATTGATTTACATTGTAAGTTGATATATGATTATCTTGTCAATGTGATACACGTATTGTTCTAACTTCCCCCACCCAGGCAATGCGTTGTGATCATTGACTTTTTTTATTCTAAACAGGAACTATTGTATACAAAAAAAGCCTTTTGACAAAGGCTTGATTGACATGGTATCGCGTACGGGATTTGAACCCGTGGTACAGCCTTGAGAGGGCTGTGGCTTAACCGCTTGCCGAACGCGACATTTTTACTGCTAAAATATTATAGCATCAAAACAATCTAGGATGCAAGCTTTTCTTGCGAAACTTACATAAAATAAGGATGCTTTGTAATTTGTTTCAGAGAAAAGAAACCTTTCCACCAGAATATATTTATGATATCATTAGAGTCATAGGAAAGAATGGAAAGGAGGGAATTGGTTGTGAATATTCAATGGTGCGGGTTTTTAAACCATCCTGATGATCTTGAAAAGGCAAATGTGGAAGGCTTCGAAAAAATGAAGGATGAAGAAAGTGATATCATTTTTGGCTTGATCCTATTGGCCATTCCTTTGTTTTTTGGTGTCATGCATATGATGAGCATCAAAGGTATGACATTAACTGAGCTTCTGGTGGGAGATATCATTGGACTATTGATCTTAATTCCCATATTTATTCTTCATGAATTGATTCATGCATTATGTTGTCCACGACATGCACAGAAACAAATATATTGGCATAAATTAACCTTGATCACTTATTGTAAAGAACCTATGGATAAAACCCAGATGATGATCGTATTATTAGCTCCTAATGTTTTATTAGGTTGTAGCTCATATATGTTGTGGATGTTAGGTATCGTATCTGCTAATCCATTGCTTGATAAAGTGTTGGGATTGATGATCCTGGTGTTGTTGTTAGGCGCTGTATGGGATCTATCCTTAGCAGTAACGATCATGATTCGTACCCCAAGTAAAGCGGTGGTATGTTTATCAGGGGAACATATATATTATAAAGACGGAAAATAAAAGTCAATCACAATGGATTGGCTTTTTTTAACGATTCCTTAACGAATTGTTTATATTCTATTCATAATCTTCGTTTATGATATACACGTATTCAAGGAAGGATAAAGAAACTTCGAGGAGGAATAGAAAAGATGAAAAAATTATTGGTAAGTGTACTGGCTGTTGCATTATTGGCAGGCTGTAGCAGTAATGGCACTGATTCAGGCAAGGTAAGCGGCGAAATTAAAGTTTATACACGAGACTCTACAAGTGGAACAAGAGAAGCCTTTGAAAAAGGTGTAGGATTTGAAGGCGAATTAACGAAAACAGCAACTGAGGTCAAAAGTAATGACGATATGGCTGCGAAAGTAGGACAAGATAAAAACGGCATTGGATATACATCCTTATCAACAGACTTTGAAAAAAACAACGTCAAGGCACTTTCTTATGAAGGCGTGAATGCATCTAGTGAAACTGTATTAGACGGTAGCTATGGACTACAACGACCATTTATGTTTGTGACAAGAGCAACAGGAGATTTTGGTAGCGAAGATAAAGAAGAATTGGTTCGTGCGTTCTTAGACTTTATGCAAAACTCTAAAGAGGGTATGGAAGTTGTGAAAGCAGCCGGCGGTGAGGTTGATGAAACTAAGGCGAAAGCATGGGAAGAATTGGCAAAGAACTATCCTGTATTAAACAAAGACAATTCAGGAATCACCATCAGAACTTGTGGTTCTACTTCAGTAGAAAAAACGTTAAAAGCAGCTTTGGAAGCATTCTCTCCAATGGCAGGAAATTTCAAATATACAATGAACCAATCAGGTAGTGGGGATGCTGTGAAGTTTACCTTAGGGGCTGAAAAGGACGGTGCTAGTGCAGGAGATATCGGATTTGCTTCACGTGCATTCAAGGATGATGGAACAGAAGATATCAGTAAAGCATTGACAAGTGGTCAATATTGTATTGATGCGGTTGTCGCAGTTGTAAACAAGGATAACGCTGATTACACGAATATGACACAGGCACAACTAAAGGATATTTTCACAGGCACAACAACGAATTGGGAAGATATCAAGTAGAAACATGAATAGCTTCAAACAGCCTGGATAGCCAGGCTGTTCTTTCTAAAGGATAGGATCGGTGATGAAATGAAATCATATGTGCGAAGCTCAATTAGCTCACAGAAAAATCTAACGAAATTAAAGAAGGATCAACGAATGCGCTTTCTCTTCATGCTTGCGGCATTGTTGTCATCCAGTGCCATTGCGATCATCATCATATTTATCGCAATTAAGGGAATCATTCCATTTACTCCAGGATATGAATATGGTAAGGTTGATTTTATAGGTTTTATCACAGGGAGTATGTGGCGTAAAGATCAAGGGATGTATGGGGTCGGCTTTATTATCATCAATACGCTAGTATCTGCATTCGGTGCCCTGTTAGTTTCTTTTCCTTTATCGGTATTGACTGCTTTATTCATTACGAAAATAGCACCCAAAAGAATTGCGGCCCTAATGACGACGGTCGTGGAGCTACTAGCATCGATACCATCTGTTGTTTATGGGGTATTTGCTTCTGGAACGATCACCATTTTAGTTTCGAATCTAGCGAATAATTTCGGCTTTGTTACCGCAGGAGGAAGCTCTTTGCTTGCAGTTATTCTCTTGTTGGCCATTATGATTTTCCCCACCATCACCTCCTTATCCATTACTGCAATCAAATCGGTAGGGAAAGAAATCGAAGAGGGAAGTCTGGCGTTGGGCGCAACACGTACACAAACAAACTTCAAGGTGATCTTAACCAGTGCCAAATCTGGCATTTTTGCAGGAGCGATCCTAGGTATCGGTCGTGCGTTTGGTGAAGCGACGGCCGTTGCAATGGTTGCAGGAAATAAAATGTTTGGACCAACTTTAAACCTGTTTGATACCACAAGAACATTAACAACAACGATGTTGGCAGGTCTTGGAGAAACCACAGGATTAGATTATGACATTCGATTTTCTGCCGGATTGGTCTTAATGGCGGTAATCTTGTTCAGTAATCTCATCTTAAATCTAGTGAAAAAGAAAGTAGGGAACATTCAATGAAGCAACTTCATCTAAAACAAAAGAAGAAAAGAACACTTGTGGATGGTATGTTGAATGGTATCACTTATGTATCCAGTGGATTAAGCGTTTTTGTTTTGATTGCCATCTTCGTCTTTATTTTCTCAAAAGGATATCGTTCTTTAGGAATGGATCTATTAACAGGTAACTATTGGTCTAAAAGCTATTTGTCCAGTGTTCAGGATACATATAATCATCCTTCCTCTTTCCAACGTCCTGAAGACTTAAAAGAAAATGTGTTCTTTTCACAAAAATGGGGCGTAGGCTTTGTAGATGCAAAAGATCAAAATAAAGATGATATCATCTTGATAGAATATATGGATGATCAATCACCCTTCCAATATTTGATCGATGATAGCATCAAACAGAAAACCGTCAATATGAAAGCAGAAACAGGCTTTCAACTAGAAAAGCTTACCTATCGTAATGAAAGTGGCGTTAGCGCAACTGCAGGAAAATTATTATCTCAAAATGCACAACAAGTAAGTGAAATTTTAGATACCAAAGCAACTTCTATTTCTCAAATGTTTTTCAAAACACCGGGTGGAGGGATACGAGGAAGTATCCTATCTACGCTATGGCTTATTTTAATTTCCATGTTGATTGCTCTTCCATTAGGCGTAGCGGCAGCCATTTATTTACATGAATACGCAAGTAAGAATCGCTTTACTGCAATCATTCGTAGCGCAATTGAAATGCTGACAGGAGTTCCTAGTATTATCTTTGGTTTGATGGGCGTTGCAGTATTGTTTCCGGTGACACAACTATTCGGAGCAGAAACGACAAGCATTCTGTTAGGCTCCTTCACAATGGCCATTATTTTACTTCCGACCATCATTCGCTCTACTGAGGAAGCTTTGATCGTGGTTCCTCAATCGTTACGAGATGCAAGTCTATCCGTTGGTGCCAACCAATCACAAACGATATTCAAGGTCGTACTTCCTTGTGCGATTCCCGGGATATTAACAGGTGTCTTATTAAGCATCGGTAGAGTCATCGGAGAAAGTGCAGCTCTTATTTATACGATGGGTACGTATGTCAACGATACGCCAACCTTAACTACACAAGGGACGAGTCTTGCTGTTCATATCTATAATATCATGAGCAGTGAAATGCCGAATTTTGAATTAGCCAGTGCCATTTCAATCGTGATCTTAGTATTTGTATTGATATTGAATATTGCTGTGAAACTGTTAAGCAAACGCTTTAATAAAGCCTGGTATTAGAAAGGATGAGATCTATGAACAAACAAACGATATTCCATGTAGATAAATTGAATCTGTTTTATGGAGAAAAACATGCCTTGATCAATATTCATATGGATATAGAAAGAAATAAAGTAACCGCATTGATCGGACCAAGTGGTTGTGGCAAAAGTACGTTCTTGCGTTGCCTAAACCGCATGAATGACTTGATCGAAGGTTGTCGCATTGATGGTCTGATCGAAATTGACGGAGTGAATATCCATAGTGATAAATTGAATGTGGTTGATTTAAGAACACAAGTCGGTATGGTCTTTCAAAAACCGAATCCATTTCCAATGTCTATTTTTGATAATATTACCTATGGTCCAAGGTGTCAGGGAATCAAAAACAAGAAGGTATTGGAAGACATTGTTGAACAGTCATTGCGAAAAGCTGCGTTATGGGATGAAGTAAAGGATCGTCTTCATGATTCTGCCTTTGGTCTTAGTGGTGGACAACAACAACGTTTGTGTATCGCAAGAGCCATTGCTATGGAACCGGAAGTCATTTTGATGGATGAACCAACCAGTGCATTGGATCCGATTGCTACAAGCAAGATTGAAGATCTGATTGAAGAATTGAAAAAAGATTATACCATCATTATAGTAACACATTCTATGCAACAGGCATCTCGTGTGAGTGACTATACTGCCTTTTTCTTACTAGGGGAAGTGGTAGAGTATGATACGACAAGTAAAATATTCCAACAACCATCAGATAAACGCACCGAAGATTATATTACCGGAAGGTTTGGATAGGAGGTCAAAAACATGGTAAAAATCGATAAAGAATTGGATGGCATGGAACAAAATGTACTTAAAATGGGAAATAAGGTCATTGCCATGCATGAAGCAGTCATTGCTGTTTTAAGTCAACAAGATAAAGAAAAAGAATTAGAGATCGTACAAGCAGATGATCGTATCAATCATCTAGAGGAAGAAATCAATGATCAAGCAATTGCTTCATTGGCATTATTATCTCCGGTAGCAAGTGATCTTCGCAAGGTGATTGCTGCCATCAAAATCGCATGTGAATTGGAGCGTATTGGTGATTATGCCAAAAATATCGCCATCTTTCTGATAAAAAATGAACATTTGGATATGACGATTCTAGAATATGCACAGACGATGGAAAAAGAATTTATCGTCATGCTGGAAGAAACGATGAAATGCTATTTGAATAAAGATGTAGAGAAAGCATTTGAAATTCCCGAAATCGATAAGGAGATCAATTCATTGATGAAGGAAACCAAACATAATCTAACAAAAAAACAGGAAGATGATCTGATTGGTCATATCTTTGAAGTTAGTAGTATGTTAAGAAACATCGAACGAGCAGGGGACCATGTGAAAAACATTTGTGAACACATCATCTATATGATCAAGGGACAGCATTATGATTTTGGTTAGTAAAGATTCCTTTCTGTAAAGAGGGGAATCTTTTCTATAACAAGGATCACTTTATGATGCTAATACATCATGAAATGGCATACCTTTCTTTCATTACGATGCTTTCATTCTATATGCCATGTATACATTCTTCAGTGTATATCAACACATATCAGTTTGCATTTGTATAGTAGAGCTATCCTATATAACATGTCCTAAATGCCATGGCGTAATGATTTAGTATAATTTGATCCTGAAGATTTCCCTTTTTTCTTCGGTTTCCTGCTAAAAGAACTTTTCTATCAAACAAAAAAAGACATCTACACAATGGATAGATGTCCTACTCTTACATATTAAACTTTTTCTTCTAATATTTCATGCATTGGCATTTCTTCATTAGTTTCTTTGACGATATTCCAAATATGATCACCGATTCGCTCCAGTGTACCTAAAATATCTACGTAGATTCCTGCTGCTACACTAGAGTTACAGGAGTTGTCCGTCATACGCTTGAAATGTCGTTGTCTTGCTTTTTCCTCTACAAGATCAAGATAGTTTTCCTTATCTGTGATGACTTGAATGATGTGTTCTTCTCGGCTGGAGAAATATTGAAGTGCCAAGGTGTTCATTTCAATGACGGTTTCATACATTTCATTAACATCATTGATGGCATCTGTTGAGAAGGTTCCTTTATCATCGAAGGTCAATTCATAGAATTCATTTAAGTTCATCGTAAGATCGCCAACACGTTCGATGTTCTTAATGACCTGAAGGTTTCCGATAAACTCATCTGTGTCATGTTCACTTAGACTGTTATGTGCAATGCTCATCAAATAATCTGTGATCTTGCTATCTAAAGAATTGATGGCATCCTCATATTGACGAGAAACCCCTTTGTACTTGCTGTTTTGCTTGTTGAAATAATTTTGACTTGCTTTAATACAATCACTCGCCAGTTCTCCCATCTTGATGGTCACTTGTTTACTGACAACCAAGGCTCCACTTGGAAGGGAACTTGCTAGTTGAGGATCCAAAGCATTGAAATCCACTTCGATACGTTCTTCATTTTCACCAGGCATGATTCGCTTGATCAAACGAACCATCTGATTGATGAATGGATAAGTCAAAATAGAAATCACCAAGGTTCGTACGATATGAGCAATGGCAATTTGCATCATAGGCGAAATGTGGTAAGTATCCGCCAAATATTGAATGAAATCAACATAAGGATTTAACAATAACATAAACAATAATGCACCGATCACATTGAATAAAACGTTGAAGAATGCACTTCGCTTAGCCGCAAGACTTCCTCCAATCGATGCAAAAACAGCTGTTATGGTCGTACCGATATTACTTCCAAACACAAATGGTAATGCGGCCGCAAGTGTCATAGCTCCGGCATCATAAATTTTCTGTATGATACCGATCACAGCACTCGAGGATTGCACGATACCGGTCATGATGGTACCACATAACAATCCAAGCCAAGGCTGATCTGCCATGGTCGTTGCTAGATTTTCGAAGAAATTAAGCTGTCCAAGTTTGCTTAATTCATCTCCCATCAACCTTAATCCGAAAAACAATAAACCAAATCCCAATACGATCTGTCCAAGATAAGTCTGTTTCTTTCTACTTGCAAACATCGTGATCAATACACCGATGAATACAAAATACAGAGCCAGTGTTTCTACCTTTAAACCGATCAAGAAGGCGGTAACCGTTGTACCGATATTCGCCCCGATGATGATACCGATTGATTGCTCCAACGTCATCAAGCCCGCACGTACAAATCCAATGGCGATCGCACTAGTTGCGGAACTGGATTGAATAAATACGGTAATGATAGCACCAACGATGATCCCTTTCCAAGGCTTGTTGGTGTATTTGTCAATGTAATCCCTTAATTTTTCACCTGCGATGCTTTTTAATCCATCTCCCATAAATTCAATACCGAAAAGGAAGAGGGCAAGCCCACCGATGATGAAGTCCCAGCTGATGTCTGCCGACATCGAATTGGCTGCTATATGTAACATAGAAAACCTCCTGTAAAAACTTACATCGCCATAATTTTAACATTTTCTTTACAATCTGTATACATTTGAAAAACAAATTCATTCTAAAATTACAGAAATTAGCAGGAAGAATGACTTTTTCTATTCGCATATGTTATACTATATGCGAACAAAAACCGAGGTGGATTATGGAAATAAATATAACAAATCAAAGTGAATCAAAAAAATGGTCAAGGTATAAAAAAGACTTTATAAGCATTGCGAATCGTACGCAAAGCGTCCTTCGATTAGACAAAGAATATAGCCTTTCTGTTATCTTTGTGGATCCGGATCAGATTCATGAAATCAATAAAAGCTATCGTGGAATCGATCGTGCAACAGATGTAATCAGCTTTGCTTTGCAAGATAGCGAAGATGACTATGAAGTAATGGAAGGCGATAATGAACTGGGTGATATTTTCATCAATGTGCAAGCTATTATCGATCAGGCAAGTGAATATGGGCACAGTATGAGAAGAGAAGTATGCTTCCTCTTTACACATGGCTTATTACATTTGCTAGGGTATGACCATATGAATGAGAATGATGAAAAAGAAATGTTTTCTCTTCAGGATGTGATTTTAGATGATATCGTTCCTAAAAAAGTACGTTCGTAAATTCCGCTATGCCTTTCAAGGGTTATTTCATGGCATAACACATGATCGCAGTATTCTATTACAATGCTTGATCGGTATTGCAGTCATAGGCGTATTTGCATTACTTGGTCTTAATACGATAGAATGGTGCATCGTGATCATGTTGATCGGCATCATCATTACATTGGAATTTGTGAATAGCTCGATTGAAACTATTGTGGATTTTATTTCGCCTCAATATAATGAAAAAGCAAAGATCATCAAAGATTATGCTGCAGCAGCTGTACTTGTTATGTCTATTGCGGCTGCGATGGTTGCTTTGTTGATACTGAAAGGAAAATTAGGATGAAAGAAGAATATAATGAACTGATCAAACGTGCGTTTTCTGCAATGGAACACGCATATGCACCATATAGTAACTACCATGTCGGGGCATGTATCAAAACGAAAGATGGGAATTATATCCCAGGTGTTAATATAGAAAATGCTTCCTTCGGTTTGACCAATTGTGCCGAACGAAGTGCTGTTTTTGCCGCTTATTCTTATGGATATCGCAAAGAAGATATTGAAATGATCGCCATTGTAAGTGATGGGGATCGTTTGGCAGCACCATGTGGAGCATGTCGTCAAGTATTGGTAGAGCTTTTAGAACAAGATACCCCGATCATATTAAGCAATGGATCTGAAGAAATGGTTACGACCATCAAGGAACTGTTGCCGATGTCATTTACAAGTGAGGATGTGTTATAATGTATAAATCAGGATTTATTTCAATCATTGGGAGACCGAATGCAGGAAAAAGTACCTTGTTAAATGCTATATTGAAAGAAAAAATAGCAATCACCAGTGATAAACCCCAAACAACGAGAAATAATATATCGGGAATATTAACCAGGGAGGATGCTCAATTCGTTTTCATTGATACTCCAGGCATCCATAAGCCAAAGCATGAGCTAGGAAAAACATTAAATAAAAATGCCTACACTGCCATTGCAGAAGCAGATATCAACTTTTGGATGGTAGATGCTACACAAAGTTTTGGTAGTGGGGATGAGTTTATTTTAGAAAAGATGAAAACAAGTCACATTCCATGTTTTCTTATTTTAAATAAAATTGATTTATTAGATAAAGAAAAGCTGATCAAGGTTTTGAAATCTTGGCAAGATCGTTTTGCATTCGCAGAAATCTTTCCGATCAGCGCATTAAAAAAAGAGAATATCGATCATCTTTTAGAAGTCACCAAAGAGTATCTTGAAGAAGGACCGAAGTATTTTCCGGATGATATGATTTCAGATCATGGAGAACAGTTTCAAATAGCAGAGATCATACGTGAAAAAGTATTATATAAAACAAAAGAAGAAGTACCTCATTCGGTTGCGGTGGTAATCGAGAAAAAAGAGGAAACGGATACCAAAGTGTTTTTACAAGCCATGATCGTGGTAGAACGTACTTCACAAAAATCTATTTTGATTGGAAAACAAGGAGCGATGATCCGTGGTATTCGATTGGCGGCACAAAAAGAATTGAAAGAGAAGTTTCATAAAAAAGTAGAATTAGAACTTTTTGTTCGTGTAGAAAAAAACTGGCGTAATCGTTCTAGTAAGCTTCAGCAATTAGGCTATTTGGAAATGGAAACGAACAATGAATGATGTAATGGAAGGTATCGTGATCGATGTGTTAGAATATCGTGATCACGATGCCTTGCTTTCGATATTACGTAAAGATGGTGCTTTGATTCGTGTTTCGGCAAAAGGAATACAGAAGGTGAAAAGTAAAAACGCACCAGCTTGTCAACTGTTTACCAAGAGTAGATTCTATTTAAATTATAAGGAAACAGCAACATTACAGAGCTTGAAAACAGCAGAAATCATCGAGACTTTTTATCGGTTACGAGAAGATCTGATGAAACAAAGCATTGCGACTTTTTTCTGTGAAATCCTGCTTCGTAGCCAATTTGATATGGAAGAAGGGTATGCATTATTAGAAGAATCCTTATATCATCTACAAGAGGATAACGATCCTATGACGATCTTATGTCTATTTCAAGCCATGATCAATCGTATGCATGGGATCGAAATGCAATGTGATTGCTGTGTACGCTGTGGCAGTCAACAACGTATTTATGCGATTTCCTTAAAGGATGGTGGCTTTGTATGCCAAACTTGTGCGAAAACGTATGATAAGGTGTATGTCAGTCAAGATTTAAAACGGTTTCGCTTATTGAATAAAGCGATGCTGATGCATTATCCGATCCTAAAACAACAAGGAGGCTTTACCTTTCAGCATTTTGAACAACTGTATGCGTTTTTTGAGGAATATGCAGGCATCTCTATCAAAAGTATTCAGTTTTTGCGGTTATTAAAAAATATCTAAAACGAATTTTAAATCAAAATTCGTTTTTTCGTTTACATGTCCTGAAAAGATTGACATTTCCAAGAAAAAAGTGTTATATTATAGTGTATTCTTGTAACTATTTTATAGTTTGATAGCATTCGATACCTAGGAATGCGTTTTTTATTGAAAGGGGCATAACAATGAACGAAAAACTATTTGATACTGTCGTAGCCCATGCGAAAAACAGTGGCTTCGTATACCAAGGTTCAGAAATCTATGGTGGATTAAGCAATACATGGGATTTTGGTCCTTTAGGTGTAGAATTAAAAGAAAACATCAAAAAAGCTTGGTGGCGTAAATTCATTCAAGAGTCACCTTATAATGTGGGTCTTCAATCAGCGATACTGATGAACCCTAATGTATGGGTAGCAAGTGGTCATGTCGGAGGATTTTCTGATCCATTGATGGATTGTAAAGAATGTAAATCAAGATTTCGTGCTGATCAATTGATCGAAGAAGCAACCGATGGAGAAGTGAGTGTTGAAGGTTGGAGCAATGAAGCAATGGCTGAATTTATCAAAGAACACAACATTGCTTGTCCAAAATGCGGAGCACATAACTTTACAGATATCCGTCAATTCAACTTGATGTTCAAAACATTTCAGGGGGTTGTAGAGGATGCGAAGAACACGATTTATCTTCGTCCGGAAACGGCTCAGGGTATGTTTGTGAATTTCAAAAACGTACAAAGAAGCATGCGTAAAAAATTACCTTTCGGTATTGGTCAGATAGGAAAGAGTTTCCGTAATGAGATCACACCTGGTAACTTCATCTTCCGTACACGTGAATTTGAGCAGATGGAACTGGAATTTTTCTGTAAACCGGATACTGATTTAGAATGGTATGCTTATTATAAAGAGTACTGCATGAATTTTTTGACAAATCTTGGCATTGATAAAGATCATATTCGTTTCCGTGATCACACACCTGAGGAACTTGCGTTTTATTCTAAAGGAACTTGTGATATCGAATACAACTTCCATTCTCAGATCGGATGGGGCGAAGTATGGGGTATTGCGGATCGTACTGATTATGATTTACGTCAACATCAGGAAGCTAGCAAGAAATCTTTAGAATATTTAGATCCTGAAACAAATGAAAAATATCTTGCTTATTGTATTGAACCAAGTGTTGGTGTAGAACGTTTGTTCTTGGCATTCTTATGTGATGCTTATGATGAAGAAAAGCTTGAGAATGACGATATTCGTACCGTATTACATTTACATCCATTCTTGGCACCAGTCAAAGCATGTATTCTGCCATTAAGTAAAAAATTAAGCAATCAGGCAATGGAAGTATTCCAACTTCTTGCACCTGTTGGTTATTGTGATTATGATGAAGCCGGAAGCATTGGAAAACGTTATCGTCGTCAAGATGCAATCGGTACTCCATTCTGTATTACCGTAGATTTTGACACAGCACAAGATCATTGTGTAACCGTCAGAGAACGAGACACAATGAAACAAGAACGTGTCAATATCGATGATCTTGTTTCCTATATTGAAAATCGTATCAAGTTATAAGAGAGGGTGGCGTGATTGGCTCGTTTAAGTGATCAGGAAATCAATCAAATTCGTGCCAAAGCAGATATCGTCGATGTAGTAGGACATTATGTGCAACTACATCGTAAAGGTAAGGATTATCGCTGTATCTGCCCTTTTCATGATGACCATTCTCCCTCTATGAACATTTCCTCTGAAAAACAGATCTATAAATGCTTTGTCTGTGGAGCAGGTGGAAATGTATTCACCTTTGTAAAGGATTATGAAAAGATTTCCTTTATTGAAGCAGTGAAAAAAGTGGCAGACTATGCAGGGGTAAGCATTTCCCTTGATTTGGATCTGCCAGAAAAAAAAGTCGACCCACATCTGGAAGCTTTATATAAAGTGTGTAAGGATACGATAGAATTTACCCATTACCAACTGAATACTTTAGATGCTAAGCGGGTAAAGGAATATTTGTATAAACGTAACATTACAGATGATATCATCAAAAAGTTTGAGTTGGGATTTAATCCTGCTGATGATGCGTTATATCAGTTCTTACATAAGAAAAAGCATGACGATGAAAATCTGATTGGCGCCGGTGTAGCTCGTCTTACCAGTATTGGGTATCGAGATGTGTTTGCGAATCGTATTCTGATTCCCATCCATGATGCAATGGGAAATCCGGTAGGCTTTACAGCAAGAAGACTATTGGAAAATGAAGAAGCAAAATATATCAATACTACAGAAACGGATATTTATAAAAAAGGGCAGTTGATATTCAATTATCATCGAGCTAAGCCACTTGCAAGAAAAGCTGCCAATGTATATTTAGTAGAAGGTGCAATGGATGTGCTGGCTTTTGAAAAAGTACAGATCAGTAATGTTGTGGCAACCCTTGGAACCGCATGCACCAAAGAGCAAATACAATTATTAAAAATGATGCGAGCCAGAGTTATTGTCTGTTATGATGGAGATACAGCCGGTAAAAATGCAACTTATAAGTTTGGAAAGCTTGCAAAGGAACAAAAGCTGCCATTTGAAATTGTTGATAATAAAACAGGGTTAGACCCTGATGAAATTATTGATGCTTATGGTAAAGAAGAATTAAAAAGCATGGTGAATAAAACTATTTCATGGATCGATTTTCTGTTTGTGTTCTTGATGGGTCGATATGATTTGGAAAACTATTCGCAAAAGAAAGAATTTGCCATGGAAATGGCACAGGAAATCAGTCAATTGGAAAATGATTTCGAACAAACCAATTATTATGTTCGTCTAAGAGAGCTAACTGAATTTGATATGCAGGTAAAAAAGAATGAACCGATAAAAAAGCATGTCAATCAGGAATATGAGAAACGTATGTTTCTTACTTATCCTAAGACGAAGCGGCATCATGCTGAATATGAAATATTATCACAAATGCTCAATGGCATTGCTGCTTGTAACCGATTCAAAGAAGATTTAGGATTTTTAAAAGATGATACAAGCAATAAGCTAGCTATTTATATTATTGATTTCTATCGTACCCATGATCATATCATGGTAGCTGATTTGCTGGATGTGATCAAAGAACAAAATGTGAAGACATTATTGCTTGAGATTGCAAGTTGGGAATTGGCACGTAATGAGGTCAACATGGAAGTGCTAAAGGAAGCAATTGCAAACGAAAAAGCTAGTTTGATCGAAGATCAAATACAAATGATGAACAGCAAGATCAAAGAGATGCATGATCCATTGGAAAAGGCGAAACTTGCTGTTGAACGAAATAAACTGATTGTAGAAAAAGAAACATGGATACACGCTAGTGGAAGGAAGTAGATACTATGGCAAAAAAGAAAAAAACAACTGCATTACCTGAATACAAAACACTGGATGCAATCAAAGAGGAATTGAAAGAAACCTATGAACTAACACATACTTTGGAACAGAAAGATGTGTTAGATGCTGTTGAGCATTTAGATATGACAGATAAGGAATATGATGAACTATTGGAATGGTTCAAAGAAAATGATATCGAGATTACCGATGAAGATGAGGTAGATCTTTTAGATGAATCCATGGTTGCTGCTGTGGATGATGATGAGGATTTGGATTTTCTAGAAGATGCAGAAGAAGATGAAGATGATACTCTTGCAAGTGACATCGAATCATTAGAACAATCTTTTGCGAATTCTTCTCATACAAAAATCAATGATCCTGTCAAAATGTATTTAAAAGAAATTGGTCGTGTAGAATTGCTAGATCCAAAAGAAGAACCGGAAATTGCCAGACGTATTCAGGCAGGTGATGAAGAAGCCAAAAAGAAATTGATTGCTGCCAACCTTCGTTTAGTTGTATCTATTGCGAAAAAATATGTTGGACGTGGAATGCTGTTTTTGGATTTGATTCAAGAAGGCAACATGGGTCTTGTGAAGGCAGTAGAAAAGTTTGATTATACCAAAGGTTTTAAATTTTCTACGTATGCTACTTGGTGGATTCGCCAGGCTATTACAAGAGCAATCGCTGATCAGGCAAGAACCATTCGTATTCCTGTTCACATGGTAGAAACCATCAATAAATTAACAAGAATTCAGCGTCAATTAGTACAGGACCTTGGTCGAGATCCATCTGCTGAAGAAATCGCACAAAAAATGGAAAACATTTCACCTGAAAAGGTGCGTGAAATTCAAAAAATCGCTTTAGAGCCTGTATCTTTGGAAACGCCAATTGGTGAAGAGGATGATTCTCATTTAGGTGATTTTATTGAAGATAAAGAGGCATTGTCTCCTGATGAATATGCAAATAACCAATTATTAAAAGACGAAATCAATAATGTACTTCAAGGTTTGACGGAACGTGAGGAAAAAGTGCTACGTCTTCGTTTTGGGCTTTATGATGGTAGAACACGTACATTAGAGGAAGTTGGAAAAGAATTCAATGTTACTCGTGAACGTATTCGACAAATTGAGGCAAAAGCATTACGTAAATTGAAACATCCAACTAGAAGCAAACGTTTGAAGGATTTCGTTGATAAGCCATAATCATGATGAGAAGCAAGATTCGATTACAAGCCATTTTTGATATGGTAAAAGCTCCTTGTATCTTAGCTGATATTGGATGTGATCATGGATTACTACCAATCGCTTTGATCAAACAGGAAAAGTGTATCAAAGCCTATGCATGTGATATAAGAAAAGGTCCTTTATCTCGTGCGGAAGAGGCAATCATTGAAGCGGGACTAGCAGGTAGGGTCATACCTGTGCTGTGTGATGGATTATCTGGCATCAAAGAAGATGTGGATGCAATTGTGATTGCCGGTATGGGCTATGATACCATTATACATATTCTGGAACAAGACTTGGATAAAACACCTCAATTCAAACAGATCATTATTCAATGTAACGGACGTGTGGATGAACTTAGACAATGGCTAAGCGAACATGAATTTACCATTGATGAGGAACGTATTGTGAAAGATCGTCACTTTTATCAATTGCTTTCGATTCATCGTGAAAAAAGTCGTCCATTAACAAAAAGGGAATGTATGTTCGGTATCCATATGAAGGATGATCCTTTGTTTCAAGAATATTGGTTAACCATCTTACAAAAAAAGAAAGCTATTCTGGATAAGCTTCAGGAAAACCATAAAAATTATACCATCACAAAAGAATGGATCGATATGATAACAAACGAGCTGAACCTCTCATAGTGTTCAGCTCGTTTATTAAATGATTTTTTGAATGTCAATCAGTGGTTTATCCTGCGTTTGATCATATTGTTTTAAGTAATGGATGACTTGAGCAGTCAAGTAGGTTGGTGTACTTGCGCCAGAGGTAATAGCAACCTTATTGGCATGGCGTATATGTTCATCTAATACACCATTTACGTCATCTATCAAATAAACATGAGGAATACCAGCATCTCTTGCGATATCTGCCAATCGATTGGAATTATTAGAATGTGGATCACCAACCACATACAAAACATCAATATTTTGTCCTTTTAAATCAGCCACTGCTTGTTGGCGTATGCGTGTTGCATTACATATTTCTTCACAAAAAACAGCATGAGGATAGGCGAGCTTAATTTTTTGAAAGATGACATCGATGTCAAAAATAGACATTGTTGTTTGATTGGTCACAAAGATAGCCTGCTCACTTGGAAGCGTAGGAAGAACACCATCTTCTGTAATCAGATGAATATGCTTGCTCATGCTGGTCACAGCTTCAGCTTCAGGGTGATTTCGTTTTCCTATATAAAAAATCTCATAGTTTTTATTTAAGGCATCTTTTACGATTTCCTGTGTTTTCACAACATCTGGACAACTGGCATCAACACAGATCAATCCCTTCGCAAGTGCTTTTTCTTTTACATTAGGCGCAATGCCGTGTGCGGTAAAAATGACAACACCTTGATCAATTTCATCCAGTAGTTCTAATCTAGTTTTCGTCTTATCATCAATAGGGATGATATGTAGTTGCTTTAATGCTTCCATAACATAAGCGTTATGAACGAGCATACCAAGAACATAGATCGGCGTATCAGGATAGTCTGATGCCGTTTTCTTTGCCAAAGCGATTGCACGTGTAACTCCTTTACAATATCCTCTTGGTGTAACTTGTATAATTTCCATATGGGTCACCTCTTGTATTATTATAACGTAAAAATGAAGGATAATCCTAGCTATTTGCGCACAAAATAGCGTATAATAAGGTAGAAAATGAGATTTGCTTTACATGCGATCAAAATCCTGTATAATGTAATAGCTGATTTTTAAGAAATGGAGGCGATGATATGAGTTATCGTGATTATATGTTTCAAGAAACAACCAAAGAGTTCATCAGACTAGAAGGGTTTGAGGAACCTACACCAATACAAAAGGAAATATTACCTCTTGCGTGCAAGGGAAGAGATGTCATTGGCATCAGTGCCACAGGAAGTGGAAAAACACATGCTTTTTTGATACCTATTATGGAAAAGGTGGATGTTCACCAAGATCACATCCAAGCTGTGATAACCGCACCGACAAGAGAGCTTGCGTTACAACTTTACAGTCGAATGACAAATATGCAAAAAGCGAATCCTGAATTAAAAATTCGTTTGATAACCGGTGGTATGGAAAAGACTAGAATGAATGAAACCTTAAAGGTTCAGCCACATATCGTAATCGGAACACCGGGACGTATCAAAGACTTGTTTTTGAATGACAAGACCTTAAGAGTCGAAGGGGCTGATATTCTAGTGATAGATGAGGCAGACATGACATTGGAATTTGGCTTTTTAGAAGAAGTCGATGCCATTGCTGGTCGTATGAAGAAATCTTTGCAGATGATGAGCTTTTCTGCAACGATGCCTAATGCATTGAAACAATTTTTAAAAAAATATATGCATCAACCGGCAACCATACATGTAGAGGATGCAAAGTCCTTCCATCCGAATATCGAACATGTTTTGGTTCCATGTACACCGCTTAGCTATGAACAAAAGTTATTGGAAATCCTTCCATCTTTCACACCTTATGTTTGCTTGATCTTTGCCAATACCAGAGAACTAGCAGCAAACGTTGCAGCTTCTATGAGAGATGCTGGTTATCCTTTGATAGAGCTTCATGGGGATTTAAGTAGCAGAGAAAGAACAAAGGCAATGAAAGAATTGGAACACATTCAAAAACCTTATGTGGTTGCTACCGATATAGCTGCCAGAGGAATCGATATTGAGGGTATTTCTCATGTCATTTCTTTGGGATTCCCAAAAGAATTGGATTATTATATCCATCGTTCCGGTCGTACTGGTCGTGCGGGAAAAGATGGAATTTGTTACGCATTATATCAAAAACAGGATGATGCTGTCATTCGTCAATTAGAAAAAAGAGGCATTCATTTTGAACATAGAAGTTATAAAAATGGAAATTGGAATGAATTAGAAGCCTTACATAAGAAAAAGATCAAACAAGATGATCCATTAGAAAAAGAAATTTCTAAAATTGTTGCGAAAAAGAAAAAGCAGGTAAAACCTGGTTATAAAGTAAAAAGAAAGCAAGAAGTAGAAAAACTGAAAAGAAAAGCAAAACGTACGATGATTCAAGAAGATATCAAACGACAGAAAAAAGAACGTGCAAAAAGCAAACAGGCTGAGAAAAGGAGAGAAAGCGAATGAAACTAGGTTGTCATGTTTCCATGTCTGCTCCTGAGTATGTGCTAGGTTCTGTGAAAGAAGCGATAAGCTATGGCGCAAATGCTTTTATGCTATATACGGGTGCACCGCAAAATACCAGAAGAAAACCCATGGAAGAGTTAAAAATCAATGAGGCACATGCTTTGATGAAAGAAGCTGGTATAGAAACAAGTAGCATGATCGTACATGCACCTTATATCATCAACCTTGCAAATTGCCAGAAGAAAGAAACCTTTACTTTGGGCGTAGAGTTTCTACAAAAGGAAATTAAGCGTGTGCAAGCATTACAAGCGACATGTTTGGTACTACATCCTGGAAGTCATGTACAGGCTGGAGAAGAAGCAGGGCTAGATAAGATCGTAGAAGGATTAGATCTTGCCATGTCTGATATGGGTAATGTAAATATTGCCATTGAAACGATGGCTGGCAAGGGAAGTGAACTTGGTTATCAATTTGATCATATCGCTTACCTGATGCAACATGTCCAACATCCTGAGCATATCAAGGTTTGTATGGACACTTGTCACATACATGATGCGGGTTTTGATTTAACTACTTTTGATCAAATTCTTGCTGAGTTTGACCAAAAAATCGGATTGGATCGTTTACTTTGTATGCATATCAATGATTCTAAAAATGAAAAAGGAGCACGAAAAGATCGTCATGCCAATATTGGATTCGGTGAAATCGGTTTTGATACCCTTCATAAAATCGTACATCATCCAAGCCTTACTCATGTTGTGAAAATCTTAGAGACGCCTTATGTAGATGGTCATCCACCATATCTCCATGAAATAGAAATGCTGAAACATGGTGTATTTGATCCTCAATTACTTGATAAAATAAAGGAAAATTAAAAATGGAACTTCAATTGCTTTCGGAGGAATACAAAGGATATCCCATTCATGTGAGTTATCAAAGTGCTTATGTTTATGAGCCGGTTTTATATCAACAGGAGCATCAATTCGGTGTTTTATTTGAAAGAACGCCATTGAAAGAGCCAATGCAATGTGGCTTTGAGGATACATTACTAGCGGATTGGTTGGAACAACCTTTTGCAATCGGTGCCTTTGAAAATGGAAAGTTACTTGGATTTATAGAATTAAGCAATGAAACCTGGAACAAAAGATTACGCATCTCCAATATCTTTGTTGAACCTACTTCTAGAAGAAACTCCATTGGCAGTGCATTGATAAAAGAAGCAAAGCGAAGAGCAAACCGTATGAATGTGAGAGCTTTGATATTAGAAACTCAATCATGTAATGATCCTGCTATTCATTTTTATATCAAACATGGTTTTTCTTTTCTTGGTTGTGATTTGTATGCGCATTCCAACCAAGACATTGAGAATAAAAATGTAAGAATTGAAATGATTCACTTATTATCTGACGAAAAAAAGAACATGGAACAGTAGTTACTGTTGTCCATGTTCTTTTTCAAATGCTATGATTTCTTGTTTTAAACGTTCTACAATTTGTTCTTGTGGAAGCTTTTCTATAATGATACCTTTTTTGATCAACAATCCTTCTTTTTTGCCTCCTGCAATTGCGATATCCGCATGCTTTGCTTCGCCAGGACCATTGACAGCACACCCCATGATTGCTACATTCACATCGCAATGAATCGTTTGTAGGAAACGTTCCATTTCATCCACGACCGGTTGCATATCCCAAGCGGTTCTGCCACAAGTAGGGCATGCAATCAAATTAGGTGTTTGACTATATAGACCGCAACATTTCAATAATTGTTTTACGATGGTTATTTCATTGACCGGATCTCCGTTTACACTGATTCGAATGGTATCTCCGATTCCTTCATTCAACAAGGTTCCAAGTGCCATGCTACTTTTGATGGCGGAACCAAGGAAGGTTCCGGCTTCCGTTACACCTAAATGTAAGGGGTAAGGGAAGGTTTCACTTGCCAAACGATATGCGTCGATACAAAGTAGCGGATCACTGCTTTTAAAGGATAAACAAATATCATGGAAATCAAGGGATTCTAAAATATTGATATGACGCTTTGCGCTTTCCATCATTCCTTGTGCAGTCGGCTTCCCATAAGCCTCATGAATATCTTTTTCCAAAGAACCACTGTTGATACCAATCCGAATGGGGATATGATGTTTCTTACACACCTGAACTACTGCTTCTACATTTTCTCTGGCACCAATATTTCCAGGATTCAATCTGATCTTATCAATACCGTTTTCTATCGCTTTGATAGCCAAACGATAATCATAATGTATATCCGCTACCAAAGGAATATGTGTTTGTCGTTTGATTTCTGTGATTGCGATAGCATCTGCTTCATCAATGATGGCCATTCTGACCATCTCACAACCGGCTTTTTCCAAAGCTAAGATTTGGCTTACCGTAGCCTCTATATCACTTGTACGAGTGTTACACATGGATTGTATAACAACTTTGTTTTGATGTCCTATGGTTAAGTCTCTTACTTGAATTGCTCTTGTTTCTGTACGTTTCATTTATGTTCACCTCATGAAATCATTATAACAGTGAAGTTAGGGAAAAGCAATCAAAGCGAAGCTTTAAAAAGTCTTACAAATTTATGAACGCCTAGCAACTCAAATTCATTTATGATATACTAATGAGCAGGAGGTGAAAGCCTTGTTTAGAAATCCATTTCGTAATCTGGATCAAAAAAAATTAAGACGAAGTTCCGATGCTTTGAAAACACAAAATGATTACTTTAAAATTGTAAATAAGCGTATCATGATTTTTGCCGTTATCATATGTATCATATTCTCTATGGTAGTGGTACGATTGGCTTTTTTACAGATTAGAGGTCAAGATGAATATGCAGCAAAATTAGAAAGCTACACAAGTAAAAAACAGCAAGATCAAACTCCAAGAGGTGAGATCTATGATCGTAGCGGAAATGTGGTCGCAAAGACGGTATCTGCTTTGAATATCACATATTTTCCACCTCAAAATATCAGTGATCAAGAGGAATGGAAACTAGCACAAAAATTTGCAAAACAATTTGATGTCAAACACGATAAATTCACAAAAAGTGATTATCAAGATGCCTATTTTTATTTAATTGAAGATGGCGGAAATTCTTTTTTATCAGAAGAAGAGCTAGCATCAAGTGTGGATAATCAAGAAAAGCTAAAAAGAGAGCGCATAAGTATTGAAGAGGTAACCAAAGCAATATCCGATGATGATTTAAATGCCTATGCTGTTTATCAAGCCATGAACAAAGCTCCTGCTAGTAGTACAAAAGTAATTATGGAGGACGTGGATAAAAAGATCGTTTATTATTTGGAAGAACATAAGGATGAATATCCGGGCTTTGATGTTGATATGGGTGGTTGGAAACGTGAATATCCTTATGATAATACTTTTAAAGATGTGCTCGGAAGGGTATCTACCAATGTACAAGGAGTACCGGCTGAATTAAAAGATTTTTATGAAGCAAAGGGTTATTCTATGAATGATCGTGTCGGACTAGATGGGTTAGAATATCAATATGAAGATTTATTGGCAGGTACCAGAAAGGTCAGCGAAATCACATATGATGAAAACGGCATAGCGGTTCTTAATGAAGAAAATCCAGGTAAAAAAGGATATGATCTGCATTTGACCATTGATATTGAGCTTCAACAAAAATTAGATGAATTATTGGAAAAGGTATTGAAAAATGCCGATCGAGATTCTCGAAGAGATCAATTCAAAAAGGTATTTGTTGTACTTATGAACCCCGATACAGGTGAAATTTATGCAATGGGTGGCAAACAAAAATTCGATGATGGCACGATTATTAACTACTCCAGTGGTGTGTATAAAGAAACCGTTGTTCCTGGTTCTATTGTGAAGGGTGCAACTGTCTTTATGGGATTAAATGAAGGCGCAATCACAGAGAATACCATTTTCATCGATCAACCGATCAAATTCCAAGGATCGGCAGAAAAAAGTTCTTATCACAATTATAATGCCGTAGATGCAAAGGAAGCGTTGGCTAAATCCAGTAACGTCTTTATGTGGTATACAGTGATGAAACTTGCCGGGGTGAATTATGTTTATAATGGACCATTGATCATCAATGATTTTAATGGCACCATACGTTTGATGCGATCTTATTACTCCATGTTTGGTTTGGGAGTGCCAACAGGATTAGATGTACCAAGCGAAGAAACCGGGCTGAAAGGTGTTTCCTCCGATGTCAACAAATTCCTAGATTTTGCGATCGGGCAATATGATACGTATACGCCGATACAAATGGTTCAATATGCATCCATGCTGGGAAATGGTGGAAATCGAGTGCAACCAAAGTTAGTAAATACGGCAACAGAGGTAAATTCCGATAATGTTGTTTATGAAAATAAAACCACGATCTTATCGACGCTTCGAGGTAGCCAAAAAGATTTAAATGTTGTAAGAGAAGGATTTAGACGTTGTGTGACGGAAGGAAATTGTGGTAATTTCAATCAATCCTATGAAGTAGCCGCAAAGACTGGTACAGCCGAGGTTGGAAAATATACCAATGCCGCATTGATTGGTTGGGCACCTTATGATCAACCAAAAGTTGCCTTTGCATGCAGTGCTCCCGAGTCTGATGTCAACGAAGGAACCATTGCCGGAAATATCTGTACAACAGATATCATGCCTACCGTGTTGGATGATTTCTTCAAGAAATATCCAAACAAATAAGAAAATATGGGAAATATGCACCTTTTTCAAAAAGTATTAGCATTTTCCTGTATTGTATGTTATAATTTTTTAGCACAAGTACGAGGAGGGTCAACATGAGAGATAGAATTACATTCAAATGTTCAGAATGTGGCGAAGAAAACTACATTGGAACACGTAATAAACGTAAAAATCCAGAACGTATGCAAATTCAGAAATATTGCCCACGTTGTAACAAGAAAACTTTACATAAGGAGAAAAAATAAGAAGGGCCAAAGACTTGGTCTTTTTTATTTAGATGTTGAAAATGAAAAAAATAGAAACATTTACATTAGGGATGGTTCAAGTAAATACTTATTTGTTATGGGAAGATCAACATGTGCTTATCATTGATCCGGGAACTGCCTCTAGCAAACTGAAAACTGCCATTGAATCAAGACATGGGATTGTAGATGCCATCGTGTTAACACATGGGCATTTTGACCATATCGGGGGTGTAGATGCCCTTGTGAATGAATACCATTGTCCAGTCTATATCAATGAATGGGATAAGCCATTGCTTACTGACTCATATTTGAATGCCTCTGCTTGCATGGGTCTTCCGGAAGTGTTGGTTCAAGCAGATGTTAAGACATTACCAGCGGGAGAGCATACCATTGGTGCATTTACCATTCGTTTTCTTTATGCACCAGGACATAGTGAAGGTAGCAGTATGATCTTATGGGGACAACATTTATTTAGCGGAGATGTTTTATTTGAAGGAAGTATCGGTAGAACAGATTTACCAGGTGGAGATGTTCATAAGATGATGCAAAGCCTTCGTGTTTTCTCGACTATGGATGCTGAAACCTTGATTTATCCTGGACATGG
Source organism: Hoskinsella mucinilytica (assembly GCF_045223415.1). Lineage (NCBI taxonomy): Bacteria > Bacillati > Bacillota > Erysipelotrichia > Erysipelotrichales > Erysipelotrichaceae > Hoskinsella > Hoskinsella mucinilytica. Next base: position 65,637 of record NZ_JBEQZJ010000004.1, read on the forward strand.
ACCCACTACTATTTTAAAACAAGAGCTGCTTTATAATCCGTATTTGAAGTAAAATAAGCAATTTGAAGAAATTTTTAAAAAATTTCTTCTTTTTTTTAGGATTTTTGCCCCTTGATTACGTATGTAATATATAGGAGGTGATAAAATCATGGAAGAAAAAATGAACCAGATGCTTCGACTAGCGCAAACGCATCATGCTACCGATATCCATTTCGTGATGAAAAAAGACAAGCTCACGGTTAGCTTAAGAGGTCTTTATGGCATGGAACAAATTTATAGCCCTGCGCTTGATGTTTCTTTATTCAATTATTTAAAATATCTAAGCAATATGGATCTAGGCAATTTAAGTGTACCCCAAAGTGGAAATTTTCAATACGAATACCAGGAAACGCTTTTGTACTTTCGATTTAGTTTGTTGTCTACCATTCATATGCAAACAGCAGTTCTTCGTATTTTGAATAATCATGGAGAAATTGAACTTGAAGATTTAAGTAGCGCTTCATCACAACTGCAAAGTTTTTTGAGTTGGACAAAAACAAGAAGTGGTTTGATCGTATTATCTGGTCCCACAGGAAGTGGGAAGACAACGACCTTGCATGCGATCTTGCATCGTATCGCCGATAATCACCATTTACAAGTGATTTCGCTGGAAGATCCTATTGAAATCTTTGATGACAGCTATTTACAACTGCAAATCAATGAAAAGAATCATTTTTCCTATGAAGAAGGAATCAAAGAGCTGATGCGACATGATCCAGATGTCATTATGATTGGTGAAATTCGTGACCCTAAGAGTGCTAGGATGCTGTTGCGTAGTGCATTGAGCGGACATCTGATCTTCACGACGATTCATGCGAAATGTTGTAGTGAAGCAATCAAACGATTAAATGAATTTGGATTAAGCAATGAAGAATTACTTCATACCTTAACTGCGGTAGCAAGTCAAAGGCTTTATCCAAGCAAAGGAAAGGAGGGAAGGACCTGTATTTATGAAATCATGGAAAAAGAAGAGCTTACCTATTGTTTGGAGCACAGAGAAGAAAAAGAAGGATATCACAACATATTTTCCAACATTCAAAAAGCTGTGGACGAAGGTGAAATCTACGAAAAAGACGCAGCATTCGATCTTATCGATGAATAAACAAGAATATCTGTTTTTAAGTCAATTGCTTGAAAAAGGATATCCACTTTTAGATGCATTCACATTTCTTGGAAAAGATATGGATGAGGTAAAAAGTGCTCTAGAACATGGTGCTACCATCGAAGAGATCTTTATTCAAAATCAAAAAGGAAGATTCTATACACATTTGGCATTCTTTTTAAAGGTTTCAAGTTTATCAGGTGCCATTCAAAGTGCATTGCATATGACCGAGTTTGAGGAAGGTGTAAAAAAGAAGCTGATCAAACAATGTAGTTATCCATTGTTCCTGTTGGTGTTTGCCTTTGTGATCATGGTGTTTTTTACAGGATTCATCATTCCGCAAATGATGAATAGCTTCGATATCACAGATGATTTTTCAACATTAATGCTACTTTTAAATATCTTACAATACGCATTTATCTTATTTGTATGTTTGATCGTAACTTTTGCGTTGATCTATATCGTGATGTCATTTCAACCAAAAAAAAGAAGTGAATGGATCTATCGCAATCGAACATGGCTTCCTTTATGCAAGGATGTATTATCCTATCAACTATCTGGATATCTGTATGAATTACATAACAAAGGAATCTCTACAAGAATGTCATTTCTATATCTGAAACATATGAACGAAACTAGCTTATTACACATGCTCATGCAAGAAATGATAACAGCGTTAGAAATGGGTGAAGATTTGTTGACACAAATTGAAACAACACATTTATTGAATGCCTCTTTCAAACAAATGTATAAAATCGGAACTTGTAATGATGCAATGTGTGAAATGTTGGAAATGTTCATGAAACAACAAGAGCAAGTTTGGAACCGCCTCATCAAACGATGTGGTTTAGGAATTCAATGTGCTGCTTATCTATTTATTGCCTGTATGGTGCTAGTGGTTTATCAAATTATGTTAGTCCCATTAGGGATGCTGAATACAATGTGAGAAAGGAAGGATTTTATGAAAAAAAACATAAAGGGTTTCACGATATTAGAAATGATGATCGTATTATCCATCATTGCAATCGTGTTTTTATTAACTTTGCCCAACATTCAACAAAAACAAGATATCATCAGAGACCAAGGATGCAACGCCTTATTGAAAGTAGTAGATGCACAGGTGCTACTGTATGAAGTGGATAACTTATCGCCACCAACAAGCATGAGTCAATTGATCAGCAAGGGATATTTAAAAGAAAGTCAGAGAAGATGTCCAAATGGAGATCAAATCGAAATTGTCAATGGCGAAGCATCCATTCGATAAAGGATTCACATTGATCGAGATGCTGATGGTCTTGTTTGTAATATCTATGCTATTGGTGTTATTTCCTGTTATCAAACCCCAAAAAATGATACAACTGCAGTATGAGGCGAATGCCATCAAAGAAATCTTATTAACGACACAGACCTATACTCGAATTACGCATCAAAAACAACAGGTTCAAGTTACAAATCATCAAATTCAATATTTACATCACCAGTACCAACTTCCAAATGGAATATATTGTACACCACGAACCATTGATTATGCAGCAAATGGTAATATCAATCAAGCTGGTACCATCCTTTGTAAATGTGATGGCGCAACGAAACAGATCATATATGAACTAGGTAGTGGGGCAGTGTATGTTAGATAAGAAAGGAATGATCTTAATAGAAACCTTGTTGTTGTTTGTCGTGGTCAGTGTATTGATTTTGATCGTGACATCTTGTGTCATGGGAGTTTCTTCTATGGAACAAAGAGAAAGAGAGTTATTTCAAAATGACGAAATTAGAGAACTTTATCAAAGATAATCAAGGATTTACCTTGATTGAAGTATTGATTGCCTTATTTTGTTTATCCTTTGCTTTATTGCTTTTTGTAGGAGTTTGTTCTGTGTTACAACACTTTCCCACACAAGGCACGTTACAAGATGATGTCATAGCGATTCGACAATTACGGATGATTCTAGTTCAAAGTGATAATGTGCAAGTAGACCCTGATTCATTATCCTTTCATTATCATGGTAAGGATTATGTGCTGAAAGAACATCGTCAACGATTGGTGAAAAGTCCTGGCTATGAAATCTTTTTGAAGGATATTAAAGATAGTGAATTCTATGAACAAGGAGGATGTATCTATGTCAGCTGGAACAGAAACAAAAAACAAGATGCGCTCCTGTATTGCGAATAAACAAGGATTTGTTTCGGCTTATGCACTGGCCATGTTATGCATCATCATGTCATTGGTAAGCCTATGTGTTTTACAAATACAACTATGTACAGCACTGCTTGAGGAAACTTCACAACATGAATTTGAACTTGCTTTATTGCATCATGTGAAATCAAAGCTGAAAGAAGAACAACCAAAAAAAGCATCATCTGAGCAAGAAGAAGATATAGAACCTATAGAAAGCTTTCGTTATAAAAATACAAAAGCAGAAATTCGTTATGAAACAGATTCGATCAAGGTGATATATCAAATAAGGAATCAAACTCAAGAAATGCACATTACCATCAATGAACATAAAGAAATGATGGATATTCAATATTCATAAGAATAAAACCCATAAATAAAGGAACAATAAAAAGGGAGGTGAGGGTATGTTGACCATCAGCATTACCACATGTTTCTTTCTAGTGTTCCTTTTTCTTGGTAATTTATTACAATTTCTCAATACACAAGCTTATGTGATCGCACCGCTGTTTTTTTCATTCCTATGGTGTTGTTCTATGTTTTATCATGAAGCAAACACAAAATCATTAGAAGGAAAAGACTTTCTTTTATCGGCATTATTTGTTCTTTTTGTTTATTTCATCTATCAAATTTTAGGTTTTCCTGTTTCAAAGATATTCTTTACATATTATTATCTGATCGTTTTTATCTGTGTAGAGCTTTATGCGGATAGTATTCGTTTTAAAAGCCTCATTTGACAGAAATGATTTGACAAAACATTGAAATGCATTACAATATAATAGGTAAAGTAAGGAAAGGTGAATGCAATTATGATTAGTTCAAATGATTTAAAGCCTGGTATGACCATACAACAGGATGGAAATATCTTCGTCGTGTTAGAACAAAGCCAGAATAAAACAGCTCGTTCCGCAATGGTTGTAAAGGCCAAAGTAAGAAACCTGCGTACAGGTTCCAATGTAGAACTTTCATGGGGCGGTGGAGATAAAATCCAACCTGCTCGTATTGATAAAAAAGAAATGCAGTATCTTTATGATACCGATGATGCGTTGGTATTCATGGATAATGAAACTTATGAACAGATTGAAATCCCAAAAGAACGTCTGGAATGGGAAATGAACTTTATGAAGCCAAATGACAACGTCATGATTTCTACATTCGAAGGTGAAATTCTTGGTGTTATTCTTCCGGATAAAGTCTCTTTACAGATCGTAGAATGTGAACCAGCAGTCAAAGGTGATACGGCTACCAGTGCACAGAAAAACGCAGTTGTAGAGACCGGACTTCAAGTAAAAGTACCTTTGTTTATCTCTGGAGATGAAGTTATCGTCATCAATACAGCAGACGGAAAATATTCTGGTAGATCTAAAGATTAAGGAAACTTCTTGTAAGTTTTCTTTTTTTCTGAGTTTTTCTGAATTATTGGTCATCTTTTCTATTCAAGAATGTTTATTTTTGGTATAATAAAGTTTAGATTGGGAGGTTTAACCAATATGGAAAAATTGTCACGTGTAAAAAAGTATGAAGAATTAAGAAAATCCATCGAAACAGATAATCATGTCGATGTCAAAGAAGATGCAGTGCTTCACCCTGATGAAACGCTGAAGCAATTTGATACAAGCGTTGTGAAAAAGGTTGAAATCAAAGAAGATGACTATCAACCGGAACGAGAGAAGGTTGTTGAAGAAACACCGGTAAATGAAACGGTGGATCATAATGAATTCACAAATGAGTATCTGGATGATTTTATCAAAGAGGTTCGCCAATATAACATTCGCAAAGGTACAAGGGAAAGTGAGAATACACAAGTCGATATTTTGAATCAATTGAACGCCATCAATCGAGCAAAGCGCACGCAATATGTGGAAAGCATTCAAGATGAAACTCCTGAAGAAGAACCTGTAAGACCATTGTTGAACAAAGAGAATATTGCTCTAGAGGTGCAAAATCTTCTTCGTGAAGAGGATGATGTTGTAGCTAAAGAAGAAATTGAACCGATCCAAATTGAGGAACCTGTGGCGGATATGACCATTCAGATGGAGGCAATACAAGCACCTGTTATGGATGAATGGAAAGAAGAACCTGTGGCTTCGGAAGAAATCGAAGAAGAGTCTGTTCATAAGAAAAGAGGGCTTTTTAAGAAAAAGGAAAAAGCAATCGAAGAACAAGAGGAAGAAGAAAAAGTAGAACCAACCCTACATAAAAAAATATTGGAAGAAACGCAACAACTTCGTGTTCAAATGGATGAATACGAGGATGAGTTAACTGATTTGAGTGATGGAGTAGAAAAAACCAATAAGCTATTGAATTTCGTATTATGCTTTTTGATACTAGTATTGCTTGTGATCATTGGCTTCATTGCGTACTCATTGTTGAAAGCTGGAGGTAAGATTTAATATGAGAATCAATATCGCAATTGATGGTCCTAGTGCTGCAGGTAAAAGTACCATTAGCAAGCTGTTAGCAAAAGAACTTGGATATGCTCATTTAGATACCGGAGCAATGTATCGTTGTGTTGGTTATTATTCAAGTATCAAAGGAATCGATGAAAATGATGAAATGGCATTGGCCGATATGATCGATCATATGGAGATTTCTTTTGATAGCAAAGGAAATGTCTATATTGACGAAGAAGATGTGACATCTAAAATCAGAACCAATGAAATGAGCATGCGTGCCAGTGCAGTAAGTGCTCATCCAATGGTAAGAGAGCGCTTGGTAAGACTTCAACAAAGAATTGCACAACACAAAGGCTATATACTAGATGGCCGTGATATCGGTACGGTCGTATTGCCTGATGCAGAGGTGAAGGTGTATATGATTGCAAGTGTAGAAGCACGAGCAAAACGAAGATTTAAAGAATATGAAGAAAAGCATATCGAAGCAGATTATGATGAGATCTATCAGGATATAGAAAAAAGAGATTATCAGGATACCCATAGGAAAACATCTCCTTTGAAAAAAGCGGACGATGCCCAGGAAATCGATACAAGTGACATGAGTATTGAGGAAGTCGTGAGTACCATCCGTAATCTGATTCAAAACATCGTTGATTAAACAGGAGGTGAATTCAGCAGAACATAGATATCTGCTGAAAATCATATGATAAATGGAATTGTAGCAATTGTAGGACGACCTAATGTTGGAAAGTCCACTATATTTAACCGTATGATCGGTGAAAGAAAAAGTATCGTTGAAGATACTCCTGGAGTGACCAGGGACAGAATTTATGGAAAGGCAGAATGGCTGACAAAGGAATTCAGGATCATTGATACTGGAGGAATTCAGCTAGCAGAGCAACCATTCCAAGAAGAAATCAAAATGCAAGTGGAAATCGCCATTGATGAAGCTGATACCATCGTATTTTTGGTAAGTGGAAAAGAAGGCATGACCAATGATGATGAATACATTGCGAGAATGCTTCAAAAAAGCGGGAAACCGATCGTATTAGCAGTAAATAAAATTGATGACTTGCATTTAAATGATGCAATCTATGAATTTTACGCATTAGGATTAGGTGATCCTATCGCAGTAAGCGGTGTACATGGAATAGGGATTGGTGATATCTTAGATGCTATCATTCAAAGCTTTCCGAAAGAACCTAAAAAAGAATACGAGGGAATGACTAGATTTTGTGTCATCGGTAGACCTAATGTCGGAAAAAGTTCTCTTGTGAATGCGCTTTTAAATCAAGATCGAGTTATTGTGAGCAATATTGAAGGAACTACAAGAGATGCCATCGATACACCATTTAAAAGAGAAGGAAAAGATTATGTTGTCATAGATACTGCAGGTATCAGAAAACGTGGCAAGGTCTATGAAAATATAGAGAAATATTCTGTTTTAAGAGCAATGAGTGCAATTGAGCGAAGTGATGTTGTTTTGGTCGTAATAGATGGAGAAACAGGTATCAGAGAACAGGATAAACATGTCGCTGGTTATGCTCATGAGGCAGGGAAAGGTGTCATCATCGTTTACAATAAATGGGATGCAGTAGAAAAAGACGAGCAGACCATGAACAAGATCACAAAAGAAATTAGAAGTCAATTTCTTTATCTGAGCTATGCTCCTATCCTATTTGTTTCCGCTTTGAAAAAACAAAGGATCCAATTAATTTTACCTGAAATAGATAAGGTACATGATTTCTCTTTGATGAGAATACAAACCAATGTATTAAATGAAGTATTGATGGATGCTCAATTAATGACTCCACCACCAACGCATAATGGGAAACGATTAAAAATTTATTATGCATCTCAAGTAGCTGTAGCACCGCCAACTTTCGTGGTTTTCGTGAATGAACCTGAATTGTTGCATTTCAGTTATCAACGGTTTCTAGAAAACAGATTAAGAGAAGCCTTTGGATTTGAAGGTACTACATTAAAAATCATAGCAAGAGAAAGAGCAAGGTGATCAATATATGAAAGTAGTTGTTGCAGGAAGCGGTAGTTGGGGCTGTGGATTGGCGCAGGTATTATGCGACAATCATGTAGATGTCATGATTTATGGCAATGATCCACAAGAAATCAATGATATCAATGAAAATCATCGTAATTCAAAATACTTTGAGGATGTGATCTTACATCCTGAATTAAAGGCAACCTTAGATGTCAATGTCTTTCATGATGCAGATGTCGTATTGTTTGTGGTACCAACGATTGCGATTGAATCTGTATGCAAACAAATCGATCCTATTTTAACTAAAAAGATCATTGCTGTTAATGCATCTAAAGGCTTTCATCCACAAACCAATGATCGTATGTCAAATGTTATCAGAAACAATATTTCTGCAGAACATTTAAGTAGCGTCGTATCTCTCATCGGACCAAGTCATGCTGAAGAAGTTGTGGTAAGAATGCTAACAACGATTTGTGCAGTTTCTTTGAATCAAGCTGATGCCAAAATTATTCAAGAACTGTTCAGCAACGAGTATTTGAGAGTCTATCGTGGAGATGATGAAATTGGAAGTGAAACCGGTGTTGCATTGAAAAATGCAATTGCTGTAGCAAGCGGAGTATTGTATGGATTAGGTTATGGTGACAATACTAGAGCTGCACTGATTACACGTGGTTTAGCAGAAATGATTCGTTATGGTGTAGCAATGGGCGGTAGAAAAGAAACCTTCATGGGATTAACAGGAATCGGTGATCTCATCGTTACTTGTACTAGCAAACATTCTCGTAATTTCCAAGCCGGATATGAGATTGGTACTCATAATAGCGCAAAATATTTTTGGGATAACAATAAGAAAACAGTGGAAGGTGTGCGTACCGCAAAGGTCGTACATGATGTTGCTCAAAAGATGGGAATTGACATGCCGATCATAGAAGAAATTTATAAAGTATTGTATGAAGAGAAAGATCCTAAAGAAAGTGCAAAGGATTTAATGCTTCGTGATCTAAAACACGAACAGATCTAAACACAAAAAGAAACGAACGATAAAATTGAATATGTTAATAGAAAGCCAGGGTGTATAATCATTTCTGGCTTTCTCTTTTTGTAGGCATACAATAAGAATTAATGTGGCTTATATAGGGGCATCCCAAAACAAGCAATGTTTACGGATAAGCAAAGCTATTTCATTATAGTAAGCACCAAACTTGAAAACGACTATCCGGAATATATAAAATGAAAGAAATAGAGAAAGATAGTGGAATCTGCTCAGATGTGGAGACTTTGTTTTCATATGATCCAGTTATGGGTCATTTTCTTGTGGATAAATACAAGAATTAATGGTATAATAACATGCGCTAAGTGCATTTTCATGGAGGATACGTACATGTCAGATTTACAAAAGGAAATCAAGCGAAGAAGAACCTTCGCTATTATATCTCATCCCGATGCTGGAAAAACAACATTAACAGAAAAGCTTCTCTTATATGGTGGAGCAATCATGCAAGCGGGAAGTGTCAAAGGAAAGAAAGCCAACAAACACGCTGTCAGTGATTGGATGGAAATTGAAAAGCAAAGAGGTATTTCTGTTACCAGCTCTGTTTTACAGTTTGAGTATAATGATTTTTGTATCAATATCTTAGATACTCCTGGACATCAGGATTTTAGTGAAGATACTTATCGTACTTTGATGGCTGCAGACTCTGCAGTCATGGTAATTGATGCCAGTAAAGGTGTGGAGGCACAAACCAAAAAACTTTTTAAGGTTTGTTTATTAAGACATATTCCGATCTTTACATTTATCAACAAAATGGATAGAGCTGCAATGGATCCTTTCAAGTTATTGGAACATATTGAATCAGAACTAGGTATGGAAACCTATGCGATGAACTGGCCAATCGGTTCCGGTAAAGAATTTAAGGGTGTCTATGAACGAGATAATGAAAGAATTATTGCTTTTCATGGTGGGGATCATGGTCAAAAAGCAACGAAAGTTACACAAGGAAGTTTAGAGGATGATACATTCCGTCAAATCTTAGGAGATCATTTCTTTGAAAAGTTACGTGAAGATGCGGAATTATTGGATATCGCCAGTACACAATTTGATGAAGAAAAAGTGAATCATGGTCAAATGACTCCAGTATTCTTTGGTAGTGCATTGACAAATTTCGGTGTAGAACCGTTTTTAAGTCATTTCTTAGATATGACAACCTCTCCGCTCCCTAGAGAGTCTTCTATCGGCGAAATCAATCCGTTTGATGAACATTTTTCTGCTTTTGTATTTAAGATTCAAGCGAATATGAACAAAGCTCACAGGGACCGTATAGCCTTTATGCGTATATGCAGTGGGAAATTTGAAAAAGGTATGGAAGTTACTCTGATGCAACAAAATAAGAAAATCAAACTTTCTCAGCCACAACAATTCATGGCGCAAGATCGTGAAATTATAGAAGAAGCCTATGCAGGCGATGTCATTGGTGTATTTGATCCAGGTATCTTTTCCATTGGAGATACCTTGTGTGATTCTTCAATGAAATTTGAATTCAAAAAGATACCAACCTTTGCTCCAGAACATTTTGCACGAGTCACTCAAAAAGATACCATGAAACGAAAACAATTTACGAAAGGAATTACACAGATCGCACAAGAAGGAGCTATTCAGGTTTTCCAAGAAATCAATATCGGTATGGAAGAAATTATCGTTGGTGGGGTCGGTGTCCTACAATTTGAAGTTTTGGAACAACGTCTAAAAAGCGAATATAATGTAGATATCAAATTAGAAATCCTACCTTATCAAAGTGTTAGATGGATCGATGATCAAACAATAGATCCAAACACCTTGAATTTAACAGGAGAATCTAAGCGAGTCCGTGATCTAAAGGGAAGAAATCTGATCATCTTCATGAATAATTGGGGCATCAAGTGGGCATTAGAACAAAATAAAGGACTTACTTTAAGTGAAGTTGGTAATGCTGAATAAAACAATATGAAGTTTCACATACTAAACATGAACAAAGGAGTGTTATAGTATGAATGATGATGTCATTGTTTGTAATTGCTTAGGTGTTACTGTAAAAGATATTAAAGATGCAATCGCAGGTGGATGCAAATCGTTTGCTGAAGTACAGGAAAAGACTGGTGCCGGAACCGTATGCGGAGCTTGCATCGACGATGTAGAAACCTTAGTTAACAAGCTTTTATCTGAGAATTAGCCGAAAATTTCGGCTTTTTTTCTGCTCACTTCGCTATAAGAAAAGCATGCTATCAGAAAGCAAATCAAAGGAAATAAAACAAATCGCTTTCATATGGTCATAAAAAGGAAAATCTTATCATAAGTTTAGAGTGACTAAGGGAGGATAAAGCAATAATGAATACCACAGAAATTTTAAAAAATATAGCTCAGAGATGCGGTGGTGATATATACTTAGGTATCGTCGGCCCTGTTCGTGTAGGTAAATCCACATTTATCAAGGAGTTTATGGAAAAAGCAGTCATACCATATGTGAATGATGAATATGAAAAAGCCCGCATGATCGATGAGCTACCACAGGCTGGTGTTGGAAAGACCATCATGACAACAGAGCCAAAGTTTGTACCTAATACTGCCGCAACCATTGAATTTGACGATGGATTCACCGTAAATGTACGATTGGTTGATTGCGTAGGGTATGTAATACCAGAAGCAAAAGGATATAAGGATGAAGATGGTATCCGTATGGTTAGAACCCCATGGAATGAGGAAGCAATTCCTTTTAATGAGGCAGCCAAGATCGGTACACAGAAGGTAATTACGGATCATTCCACCATCGGTATTGTTGTTACAACAGATGGATCCATTTCAGATCTATCCAGAGAAGCCTATATTGAGGCAGAAGCTGAAGTGATCGATGAATTAAAGTCTATTGGAAAGCCTTTTATTGTAGTTGTAAATAGCAGTGATGTGAATTCTATGAGCTGTAAAGCTGTTGTTGATAAATTGATTGAAAAATACCAGGTGCCGGTTTTGGCTATGGCTGTCAATCACATGAGCGAAAATGATGTTCATGATATCTTAAGAGAAGCATTGTATGAGTTTCCAGTTTCAGAAATCAACATCAATATGCCACAATGGATCGCTGTACTTGATGACGAGCATTGGTTGAAAAAAAGTTTTAATCAGACGATACAAGACAGTATGTCCAGTGTAGAAAAGCTAAAAGAAGTAGAGAACATCAAAGATGTCCTTAATGAAAATGAATACATTGATACAAGCAATATTGCGACCATAGATACTGGAGCAGGCATTGTTAATGTGGATATCGTCGTGAAAAACGGTTTGTATAATGAGATATTAAAGGAAATCATTGGTGTTGAAATTAAGGATAAGAGTGAATTGATTGCCTTGATGCAAGAATATAGTAAAGCCAAAAGAGAATATGATACCATCAGTAGTGCTTTAAAAATGGTAAAACAAACTGGTTATGGCTTTGCCAGCGCATCACTTCAAGATATCCAATTAAGCAAACCGGAAATCATCAAGCAGGGAAGTCGTTATGGAGTGAAATTAAAAGCGATTGCCCCAAGCATTCATATGATAAAAGTAGATGTAGAATCTAGCTTTGAACCAATCATTGGCAGTAAAGAGCAAAGTGAAGAATTGATTCGTTATTTATTACGAGATGATGGTGATGATGATCAAAGCATTTGGGAAAGCGATATCTTTGGACGCAAGCTAAGTGATCTGATTCGTGATGGCTTAAATGCGAAGCTTTCCATGATTCCCGAAGCAGCTAGAATCCGCCTACAAGATATCCTAACAAAGCTTGTGAATAAAGGAAAAGGAAACGTGATTGCCATCGTTTTATAAAATATAGAATAAAAATGTGAATTAAGGTATTCTTTCCTTATTTTCTTAAAATGTATTGAAAAACAAGGCTCTAAATGGTATTATATATTCATGTTGGAGGTAATTAACATGAGTGAAATTTTAAATAAAAAAGCATTAGTCGAAAGCGTTGCTGAAAAGTTGGAAATGACAAAAAAAGATGCTACAGTAGCAGTAGACACAGTTTTTGAAGAAATCGTTAACACTTTGGCTAACGATGGTAAAGTAGATATTTCTGGATTTGGTAAATTTGAAGTTAGTGAACGTCCTGCTCGTATGGGAATCAACCCAGCTACAAAAGAGCCTTTGGAAATTGCTGCATCAAAATCACCTAAATTCAAAGCTGCAAAAGCATTTAAAGAAGCTGTAAAATAAGATAGATGAAAGGATATGGAATTGATATCCTTTTTTCTTATGTTCTCAGTTGAAAAAAATGTGTTATAATAATAAGCAAATCAGCATTGGAGGTTTTAAAGTTTATGTCAATCAATTCCATTCAATATTTACTTTATATACTAGGATTTGCTATTGTTATGTTAGCACAAGCTCGTGTACAACAAGTATATAATCAATACAAAGCAAAACCTAATGCAAGGAAAATGACAGGGAAAGATGCAGCCAGGATGATCTTAGATGCCAGTGGGTTACCTGAAATTTCAGTAGAAGTAAGCAGGGGAGGTAGCTTGTCTGATCACTATGATCCAGTACATGGGGTAGTGCATCTTTCATCAGATATCTATTATAATACAAGCATCGCTTCCATCAGTGTTGCGGCACATGAAGTAGGACATGCCATACAACATAAAGAACATTATGGGCTTATCGCATTGCGCAATCGTATTTTACCAATTGCCAACATTGCTTCACAGTTAGGCTGGATCGTACTTGTGATAGGATTGTTTATGTTTGCTTCTACACCTGTTATTTTATATATTGGTTTATCACTCATCTTTGTTATTCTTTTGTTTCAGATCTTAACACTACCAATTGAGTTCAATGCATCTGATAGAGCCATAAAGAATCTACAAAGCTATCAACTGATTACAGACAATGAAACAGATGATGTAAAAAGAATGTTAAAAGCCGCTGCATTTACTTATGTTGCGGCTGTGTTATCCACACTTGCGCAAATACTTAGAATATTGTTAATGATTTTAGGGAACCAAAGAAGAAACAGTGATTAAATTAATCAAAAAGAACATGTAGTCATATTAACTGTGACTATTTCTTTTTACACATATTACTTCGCATAATATATATTATGTAATTTTTATGGATTAAAGAATTAAGCTAATTTGCAATGAAATCTTAACTGATGGATCATTCATGGTCTTATTACAAATTAATTCATCTAACATTCACTTTAGATGTTTGTATTTCTAAATCTTTAGGCTTATAATATAGACTAGTAAAAGAGGAGTGATAAGATTGACCATTGAACTAGCATATAAAAATATAAAAGAACTCGTTCCTTATATAAATGTTTTCTTTCATGATTATAGTCCGCTTTTTAAAATTAGCAATTACTTACTATTTATCTATGTTCCGTTTTATGTTATCTTCTCTCCCCTTTATCCTTCGATATTAACGTTTTCCGATTTCATTTTCTTTTGCTCATGTTTCCTTTTGATTTATTTAAAATCATATTTGTATTCTTTCATAGCATACAAAAAGCTAAATAAGCGAGATATTCTACTATATCTTGAAACAGGTCAAGTAGTGATATCAAAAGCAAATAGAAATAGTAAGAGAGTATTTGAAATTAATAAAAACAAAACCAAGCTATTAAACGAACAGGGACTTATACTTGTATTAAATTATAAAGCAGTTAGCTTTCTGTCAATTGGTATTCCAATTACTTCTTATTCTTGTAATAAAGAGTCTTTAGATAGCATCATCAAAAGTATCCATTCATAAACAAAAAAAGTTACAACCTTCCTAAGACTTCCCTTATCAGTTGTAACTTTTATTATTTTTAATCAACGATATTTAATCTTTTTAATATTGCTTTCTTTGCTTCTTGTTCTAAAGTGTCATCTAACGATGTTAGATCGCAAATTGCGATTTCCGGATTTCTTTTTTTCAGACCTTTATAAATTACAAAATCTGCAATTTCCGGATTTTTAGGTAGCAATGGTCCATGCATATAGGTTGCTAGTACTTGACCATTATAAAATCCTTCTTGCTTTGCGTCAAAATGATTGCCATAGCCTGCCAGTACATGGCCAAGAGGTGATACAACACCATAGGTCTGACCACCATGATTTTCGAATCCTACTGCTGTAAAGCTGTTGCCATCTAGGTTACATTCAATGGCAATATTTCCAATACAACGTGTTCCATTTGAGCCTGTATCTGTATAATAATCAAAGAACCCTAGACCTTCGATCTTTTCATTATCAGCGCTAATATAATATTGACCAAATAATTGATAACCTCCACAAATTAATAAGACAAAGGTTTGTTCCTCCATCGCTTTTTTGATTTGCTCTTTTCTAGAACGTAGGTCTTCTATTAACATTTTTTGTTCCTTGTCGGCACCTCCACCTAAGAACAAAATATCATATTGGCATAAATCTCGATCTTCACCAATTGCCAAAGTGTCGATCATGATAGAAATACCTCGATCTTCACAGCGTTTCTTCAAAACCATCATATTACCTTTATCACCATAAAGATCCATGATGTCATGATACATCCAACATACACGAAGTTCCATATTATCGTTCTCCATTCCTATTCTGATTTCAGTCTACTAACGAAAAGATTTCTAACAGGTTGCAATGCTGTATAAGTTGCAATAGCATACATGGTAGTGTCTGCCTTCAACAAAGCATCAACTGCATCTTTCAAATTCTCATGTATCTCTAATTCTCCATGATAATTACCATACTTTAAACGTAACGCCATGTCGTAACAACGAGTACCTGAAATGATCATCTTACACGTTTCCTCACATATTAATTTTTCAAAGAAAGTATCATAAATCCATGACACGTCTGTACCATCTTGGGCATTATCATTCAACACGATCATAATTGTTTTTTTACTGTGATCCTCTTCGATCACTTTCATTACCTCGTTGGCACCGGTCGGATTTTTTACTAAATTTAAAACTAAAGAGTGTCCTTGATAGGTAAAAGCTTCATTTCTTCCATCAGGTACTTTAATTTCCTGAAAAGCTTTTGCGATATAACTAGAATCAATATGATATAAGGTAGCAATTGCAATGACAGCCATACAATTATACATGGTGTATAAGCCCCCCTGTGGTGCTTGATATGTCTTACCATTAAATTCAAATCGTTTGCTTGGTATATCTATAACAATACCCAAGGCATCTATATTAGGAGTATGGAAATCACACCCAGTACATTGAAAATACCCTATATGAGAATATTGATAATAATCATATGTTAATCTGTTTCCACAACGTGGACAGAATTTTCCTTCACTCGCCTCTTTGGTTTCTTTGCTACTACTAATGCATTGTTCCATGCCGAAGTAAACAGCAGAAGCTTGTAATGCAGCATCTTTCAAACGAACAACGTTAGGATCATTGCCATTTAACACCAAAGTTCCTTTGAAATCATGAATTGCCTGCTCAATTTTCACGATCAGTTGTTCCATTTCTCTAGCTCGATCCAATTGGTCACGGAAAAAGTTGGTCACGACCAATGCATCTACTTTTAAATTCTTCATGATGAAAGGAATGTTTAATTCATCAACTTCCAATACGATAGCATCTGCTTTGACCTTTCGATTCCATCCTGTATTTGTAACCAAGGCAGTTGTAATACCTTCCTTAAGATTATCCCCTTTTCGATTGTTAATGACACGATATCCCGCATGTTCAAACATATCCGCAATCATATTACTGGTTGAGGTTTTTCCATTGGTTCCGGTCACTAAGATCACAGGGCAACTGATTTTTAGATTTTTTAATAAAGAAGGGTTGATTCTTAATCCGATAGATCCAGGTAAAGACCCTCCCCTATGTATCAAATGTAGTAAAAATGAAGATAATTTGGTTATGAGAATCGCAATGCTCGTCATATGGTTCCTCCTTTGTGAAGTAAGTTTACTTTTAACTTATACATTATACATGGATTGACGCAAAAGTTCTATGCTATCCTTTACAATTTATAAAATTTCCCTTGTATTAGTATGATATAAAGAGATTGTGTTTATGTGAAAACGTTTCAAAATTTAATCATTCAAGAAAATCACAAGGAAAATCGATAAAAATGCATAAAAATTTCTAAAAAATATAAAAAGAGGAAAAAATTACATAGAAATTCTGAAAATAAATGATATAATGTTCCTGTTACAATAAATGGAGGACAATCATGAAAAAAATCTACGAAGGAAAAACGAAAGATGTTTATGAATTAGAGAATGGCAATGTCATGCTGAAATTCAAAGATGACTGCACAGGAAAAGACGGTGTCTTTGATCCAGGTGAAAATGCGGTTGGATTGACAATTGAAGGTATTGGTAAAGCTAATCTAGAAACTTCTATTCACTTCTTTGAAATTCTGAAAAATGCCGGTGTCAAAACACATTATGTAAGCGCAGATGTAGAAAATGCAACTATGGAAGTTTTACCTGCGAAAGTATTTGGTAAAGGCTTAGAAGTCATCTGTCGTCTTGTTGCTACAGGAAGCTTTATTCGTCGTTATGGCGATTATATTGCTGATGGAACACCTTTAGAAGGTGGCTATGTAGAAGCTACATTAAAAGATGACGCAAAGGGTGATCCACTTATCACAAGTGAAGGTTTGGCTGCTCTTGGCATCATGAGTGAAGCTCAGTTTGAAAGCATGAAAGAACAGACATTAAAGATCACTAAAATCGTTGCAGAAGATTTGAAGAAAATCGGTTTAGATCTTTATGATATCAAATTCGAATTTGGCTACCATAATGATGAAGTAATTCTGATCGATGAAATTGCATCCGGTAACATGCGTGTTTACAAAGATGGTGCAATTGTGGACCCTGTTGATTTAACAAGCATGATTCTTAACAAATAAATAACACTAAAATGCAGGCAAAGGCGCCCTTATGGATATCGCTTTTACCTGCTTTTTTATCAATGAATGGAACTATAAACTTGGAAGAGTAAAGCCTATATACAATTTTTCTCATTGGTTTTCTTGACATCGTAAAATCACTGCCCTATAATTGTAACGTAGAATTTTCAAGCTGTGATTTTATTAAGAAAAGACTGTATTTATCGGCTTAATGAAGGATTCTATACTGGAGGACAAAATGAAAGAACTTGAATTGCTATATGAAGGAAAAGCAAAAAAAGTATTTGCGACAGAAGATCAAACTTCTGTGATCGTTGATTACAAAGATGATGCAACTGCATTTAATGGTGAAAAAAAAGGAACCATACTTGGTAAAGGCGCAATTAACAATAAAATGACAAATTTCCTTTTTGAAAAATTAGAGAAACAAGGAATCCCTACTCACTTTATCAAGGAGTTAGATGATCGTAGAACCCTTGTAAAAAAAGTGGATATCATTCCTTTAGAAGTCATTGTACGTAATAAGGTTGCAGGAAGCTTTGCAAAGCGTATGGGTCTAGAAGAAGGTACAGAGCTAGCATGCCCTATTTTAGAATTCAGTTATAAAAATGACGATCTGAATGATCCTATGATCAATCATTATATGGCTTTGGCTTTAAATATTGCATCACAAGAAGATATCGATACCATTACTGATATGGCATTTAACATCAATGATGTATTGAAGAAGATCTTTTATGCTATAGATATTGATCTTATTGATTTTAAATTAGAGTTTGGTCGTTATCAAGACAAGATCGTGCTTGCTGATGAAATATCTCCGGATACTTGTCGTTTTTGGGATATCCATACACAAGAGCATTTAGATAAAGATCGTTTTAGACGTGATTTAGGTGATGTAGAAGAAGCCTATCAGGAAGTCTATCAACGTCTTGGAATATAAAATAGAAAGGAATTTATAAAGCATGTATGATAAGTATGAAAGTCCGTTAGGACAACGTTATGCCAGTGAAGAGATGCAAGCATTATTTTCTAATGATAAAAAATTTAAAACATGGAGAAAATTATGGATTGCACTTGCGGAAAGTGAAAAAGAGTTAGGTTTAGCAATCACACAAGAACAAATCGATGAATTAAAAGCGCATGCTGAAGATATCAATTATGATGTCGCAAAGCAACGTGAAAAAGTTGTTCGTCATGATGTCATGAGCCATGTTTATGCATATGGTGAGCAATGTCCCAATGCCAAAGGTATCATCCATTTAGGTGCAACTTCTTGCTTTGTTGGTGATAACACGGATCTGATCATCATGAATGAAGGATTAGAGTTAATAAAGAAAAAACTAGTCAATGTATTGGCAGAAATGAAAAAGTTTGCTTTACAATACAAGGACCTTCCCGTTCTGGCATTTACTCATTTCCAACCAGCACAGCCAACAACATTAGGAAAACGTGCTGCTATATGGGCACATGATCTTTTGATGGATTATGAAGATCTATGTTATCTTTTAGAACATAAAAAGCTTCGTGGATGTAAAGGTACAACCGGTACACAGGCAAGCTTTATGGAATTGTTTGATAATGATGAAGAAAAAGTAAAACAACTGGATCAACTTGTCGCAGAAAAAATGGGATATGATAGTAGCTATCCAGTATCTACACAGACTTATTCTCGTAAAGTGGATTCTCGAATCTTAAATGTACTAGGTTCCATTGCTCAAAGTGCACATAAATTCTCTAATGATATTCGTTTGCTTCAGAATTTAAAAGAAGTGGAAGAACCATTTGAAAAGGGGCAGATCGGATCTAGCGCAATGGCATATAAACGTAATCCTATGCGAAGTGAACGTATGGCTTCCCTAGCCAATTATGTTATTGTGGATACGTTGAATCCTGCCATTGTTGCGGCAACTCAATGGTTTGAAAGAACATTAGACGATTCTGCCAATAAGCGAATCAGTATTCCAGAAGCATTTCTTGCCATTGATGGCATCCTTGATCTTTATTTGAATATCACCGATGGATTGGTGGTTTATCCTAAAGTCATTGAATCTCATTTGATGAAAGAATTGCCTTTCATGGCTACAGAAATGATTTTAATGGATGCTGTGAAAGCCGGTGGTGATCGCCAGGAACTGCATGAACATATTCGTGTACATTCTATGGAAGCTGGTAAGATGGTTAAGGTAGAAGGAAAAGAGAATGATCTATTAGAACGTATTGCAGCTGATGATGCTTTCCCTCAAGATATGGAACAATTAAAAGCAATCATGTCTCCTGAAAATTTTGTTGGTCGTGCACCACATCAAACGGAAGAATTTTTCCATGACTTTATTGATCCTATTTTGGAACAAGAAAAAGATGCATTAGGTATGCATGCTGACATTAACGTATAAATAAAGAAAAAGACGAAGTATCGTCTTTTTTCTTTATTTATAAGATTTTGCATAATGGATAAAATCCACAAATAACGGATGAGGTCGATTGGGTCTACTTTTAAATTCAGGATGATACTGAACACCAATATAAAATTCATTTTCACTATATTCAATCGCCTCTACCAATTCTTTATTAAGCGATGTTGCGCTGATCTGCATTCCATGTTGTTGGAACATTTGACGATACGCATTATTAAATTCATATCGATGACGATGTCGTTCACTGATCTGTTCACATCCATATGCACGATAAAGTTGCGTATTTGCTTTGATCAAACTAGGATATCCTCCTAAACGCATAGTACCACCTTTGCTGATAGCATCATGTTGATCGCTCATAAAGTGAATGATCAAATGTTGACTTAAGGGATCGAATTCATAAGAATTGGCATCTGTATAACCTAAGACACTACGAGCAAATGCAATGGCAGCAATCTGCATACCAAGGCATATTCCAAGGTATGGAATATGATGGATCCGTGCATAGGTAGCTGCTTGTATCTTGCCTTCAATTCCCCTATTTCCGAATCCACCGGGAATCAACACACCTTGTACATCTGACAACTTTTCATGAACATTATCCTTAGTGATTTCTTCACTATCTATCCATTTGATATGCACGTTCACCTGATTTTGAAGTCCACTATGATATAAAGATTCCACAACAGATAAATAGGCATCGTGTAACTTCACATATTTACCAATCAAAGCAATCGTAACATGATCCTTTATTTCATCCGCATGTTGAATATGGATTGCCCATGCCGTTAGATCTGCCTTAGGCAAATTCAAATGAAATTTTTTACATACAATATCGTCTAATCCATGTTGTTGTAACATGAAAGGTACTTGATATAATGATGGCATTGTCCTATTTTCGATTACACATTCTTTGGGAATATTACAAAATAAGGAAATCTTATCTTTGACATCCTGATCTAAAGGACGATTACATCTGGCAATGATGATATCAGGAAAGATTCCATAGGAATGTAACTCCTTTACAGAATGTTGCGTCGGTTTTGATTTAGGTTCATTGCTGCCTTCAATATAGGGTACTAAAGTAACATGAAGATACAAACATTGTTCCCTTCCCTTATCCAAAGCAACCTGACGTATTGCTTCAAGAAATGGTTGACTCTCAATATCCCCTGTTGTTCCACCAATTTCACAAATCATGATATCTGCTTGACTTTCTTCCTGGGCTTTATAAATATGGTGTTTGATTTCATTGGTGATATGAGGAATAACTTGTACTGTTTGACCAAGATAAGCTCCGGCACGCTCTTTGGTCAATACATTCCAATATACTTTTCCGGTTGTGACATTAGAATATTGATTCAAATCTTCATCCATGAATCGCTCATAATGTCCTAAATCAAGATCTGTTTCACTTCCATCCTCAGTAACATATACCTCTCCATGTTGGTAAGGACTCATGGTACCAGGATCTACATTGATATAAGGATCTAATTTCATTGCCGCAACCTTTAAACCTCGAGCTTTTAATAGCCTTCCAAGTGATGCAGCACTAATTCCCTTTCCTAATCCACTGACAACTCCACCTGTTACAAATATAAACTTACACATACGAATTACACTCCTTTTTTATGTTGATATTTTTCAATCAAACGCTTTGCTATCTCAAATCTGGTGCATTGCTGATCCATTGCTTTCTTTTCAAGATAACGGTGGGCTTGTTGTTCACTTAAATGTTCCTTTTCCATCAAAAGACACTTTGCTCGATCTATGAGCTTAATTTCTTGTAATTTACTACTGAGATTCTTCGTTTTATGTTGCATGATAGCAATCCTTTTTTGTGTAACAAATGCAAATCTTAGCACTAGCGACAGCACTTGCTTATTGATAGGCTTTCCTATAACATAAATGCCAGCCTGTTCCATTTTATCAACAATGCCATCATACCTTTTCTGATTGACTAGCAAAAAGATCGTGGCATCACATCCTTTTGCTAAATCTAAGGGTAAATCATAACTTGTATCATCCATAAGCGGATAATTCATGAGAATAATATCAAATGCATGTTCTAATACAAGTCTTCTTGCTTTATTGCTTTCTTTACAAGCGGTGATATGGACATGATCCTCGCTATGCAAGAAATCTTTAACATATACGTTAATTTTCTCATTTGTTGAAATGATTAGAACATGCTGCATCTTAGCTCACCTCTTATCTTGCGTTATTTTGATGCTGTTTTGATACCTTCGATATAACGCTCTAGTAACCCTTCAGGAAGGATACGTTTGACAAACTTACTGTTTCTTGCTATCTCAATGGCCTCTTCTAAACTACCACAAAGTTTCTCCAAACCTTCATGATCTTCATAAACATTTTGTTTATTTTCTTCCATATGCATATTTTGTTCCATGCCTTCTATTCCTGCAGAAACAACCAAAAGAAAGGCAATATAAGGATTACATGATGGATCAGCACTTCTTAATTCCATTCGTGTATGAATAGGATCAGCGGCCGGTATCCGAATCAAAGAAGAGCGATTGTTATGGGAGAAACTGATATAACAAGGGGCTTTATCTTCACCTAATCGTAAATAAGATTGCTTTGTAGGATTTAGAAATAATGTGATTTCTTTCATGCGATACATGATACCTGCAATGAATGCATTCATTAATTGAGGATTTTGCGCAAATAGATTCATTCCATCCTTGAATATGGATAAATTGATATGTAATCCATTCCCTGGTTGATTTAAAATTGGTTTTGGCTCAAAGGATGCATAAAGTCCATTCATCAGTGCTACCATATCCACTACATTGCGAAATGTCATTAAGTTATCACAACTGTTTAACATTTCCTCAAAATGAAAATCAATTTCATTTTGGCCAGGTCCTTGTTCATGATGACTGCTCTCTGGAAGGATTCCCATTTCCTCTAAATCTAAACAAATTTCTCTTCTTACATTTTCTCCCTTATCTAAAGGAGCAATATCACAATACCCTGCTTGATCATAAGGAATGCTTGTTGGATTGCCCTCTTCATCTCTTTGAAACAAATAAAACTCACATTCACTTCCAAGCATAACCTGATATCCTTTTTGATGTAAGGTATCCATACTTTTTTTTAGCAAGCTTCTAGTATCATAAGGAAAAATAGTACCGTTTGGATAACGTATCTCACAATACATACGTACTACACGCCCTGTCTGTGGACGCCAAGGAAGAATCGTTAAAGTAGATATATCTGGAAACAGAAATAAATCTGATACAGTTATATCTGTGAAACCATTGATAGCACTTGCATCAAAGCTATATCCATACTCAAAAACACTGCTTAATTCACTTGGCATGATTGATATATTCTTTTGATTTCCATATATATCAAAAAAAGCCAAGCGAATAAATTTTACATCGTATTCTTCTAGAAAAGATACAATTTCTTTTTCGGTTGTAATCATAAGAGCACCTCTCTTTTCAAAACAAAAAAGGCGTCAGTGGAACAGAAAAACGATGAGTTTTTCTGTTCTATGAACGCCATTGTTCTTTTAATATGATATATATTAACAAAATCGATGTTTTATTGTCAATCCTATTTTACAAATTCATGTAGTATGATATTGCAATTTCTTTCTGGTCCCACTGAAATCATAGAAATTCTGGTTTTGGTTAGTTCTTCAATTCTAGCCAAATATCGTTTCGCATTCTCAGGCAATTCCTCATAAGATTTCATCGTTGAGATATCTTCACTCCAACCATCAAATTCTTCATAAATTGGTTTTGCTTTCGCAAGATCTTCTACATTGCTTGGTATATAGTCATAACGTTTTCCATCAATATCATAAGCAACACACATCTTGATGGTTTTGATTCCGGATAAAATATCCAATTTGGTAATTACAAGATCTGTCAATCCATTGATCATAGCGGCATGTCTTACAACATTCACATCCAACCATCCACAACGTCTTGGTCTGCCTGTTGTTGCACCAAACTCAAATCCCTTATTTCTTAATTCATCTCCCATGTCATCAAACAGTTCGCAAACAAAGGGGCCTTCTCCTACTCTTGTAGAATAGGCTTTCGCAATTCCAATGATAACATCCAATTTTTTTGGTGAAACTCCTGCTCCGGTACATACTCCTGCACTGGTAGGAGATGAAGATGTAACATAAGGATAATTCCCATAATTGATATCCAACATCGCAGCTTGAGCACCTTCAAATAATACTTGTTTATGTTCATCTAATGCTTTATTGACATCAATTTGAGCATTGATAATTCTTGGTAACAATAAATCCTTGATTGCTTTGAATTTCTCTAATAGCTCTTCATATACAAAGCCTGGATGGTCATATACTTTTTGAAAGGTGATATTCTTCATCTCAACGGCTGTCTTTAGTTTCTTTTGAAAACTTTCAAAATCTAATAAATCACCCATACGAAGTCCTGTACGAGAATATTTATCTGCATAACAAGGTCCAATACCACGTTTTGTCGTACCGATTTTGTTATCTTTTAAAGATTCCTCGATCAATTCATCTAATAACACATGATATGGCATGATGATATGAGAACAATCAGAAATTTTTACATGATCTGTATTCATTCCTTTTTCTTCTAATGATTTGATTTCTTCAAGGAATACAAAGGGATCCACTACAACCCCCGGTCCAATCACACAGGTTGCATTTTGTAACACACCGCTTGGAAGTAGATGCAATACGACCTTGTCCTCTCCTACTACAACGGTATGTCCTGCGTTGTTTCCTCCTTGAAAGCGAACGACATAGTCCATTTTAGAACCTAAATAGTCTACAACCTTCCCTTTTCCTTCATCGCCCCATTGGGTACCTACTACTACATAACCTGGCATAAGATGATTCCTCCTTAGGGATTGTGATGCATGTTTTATATGTCCAGCAAAAAATCCTTTAATAATATAGCACAAATCATGAAAAAAGGAAATCATTTTTCATCTATTTTTTCATATTTTTTCAATGCATTATTTGGTTGCGTCAATCAACTTATCTACAGCTGGTGTGATCCATGCCTTCATCGCTTTGGCTGTTTCTACATCAAAATTATCATCTTGATAAATCATGTTGATACTTGGTGTCATCGGAAGTTCTGCCCATAAACTTAATCCATTCTTTTCCAAAAATGCTTCCGTATCCTTATGTTGGAAAATTTCAATACGCTTTCCACAATCCGGACATTCTACATAACTCATATTTTCAATAACGCCCAATACCGGAACATTGACCTGATGGCACATATTGATGGCTTTTGATACGATCATGGAAACCATTGGTTGTGGTGTAGATACCATCACGACGCCATTCACGGGTAAACTTTGTAACACAGTTAAGGCTACATCACCTGTTCCAGGAGGCATATCGATCAATAAATAGTCTAATTCTCCCCAAATAACATCTGTCCAAAATTGACGTACTGCATTCCCTACGATAGGGCCACGCCAAACAACCGGTTGATTTTCGTCATCCATCAAGAAGTTTAATGACATCACCTTAATGCCATCTTTATCAACGACCGGTTGAATGGCATCATTCGTTCCATATGCTTTTTCATGTTCTAATCCCATCAAACGTGGAATACTTGGCCCTGTTATATCGGCATCCATAATGCCTACTTTCATTCCTTTATCCGCAAGAACTTTCGCAAGCAGTACGCTCATACTGCTTTTTCCAACGCCACCTTTTCCACTCATCACGCCAATCACATGCTTGATTTTGTTGTTGGCATTATTTTGAATTCCACAAGAATCCTCACTCTTACCACAAGTCCCTTTGCTTGGACAGTTATTACAATTACTCATTTGTATCTCGCTCCTTTATCCTAATTGTTTTATTTTAATTCAGAAAGCACGCTACAACCGATCGTACCCTCTGGCATTGCTACCTCAAAGTTATCCGCAATCGTTGCACCTATCATCGCAAATGTATCGGACACCGGTAATAATCCATGCCCTTTCATAGAAGGGGAATATGCAAGGAAAGGCACCATTTCCTTCGTATGGTCACTACCTTTATACGTAGGATCATTACCATGATCTGCAGTTATGATCAATAGATCATCATCATTTAATTCTTTTAACACCATTCCTAATAATTCATCAAAGCGTTCCAATTCTTTCCCATATCCGATAGGATCTCTTCGATGTCCCCATAAGGCATCAAAATCAACTAGATTCACATAACATAATCCTGTGAAATCTTCTTTCATGACCTCTATGGTTTGTTCCATACCATGAACACTGCTTTTTGACTTTAAGGCTTTCGTAATACCTTCTCCTACGAAGATATCATTGATCTTACCGATGCTGATTACATCATATCCCGCATCCTTTAAAGCATTTAATGCTGTTTTTCCATATGGCTTCAATGCATAATCATGTCGATTGCTCGTTCTTTTGAATTCGCCTTTTTTATTTCCAAGATATGGTCTGGCAATGACACGCCCAACCTTCCATTCCGGCTTCATCGTCAATTCTCTTGCAATCTCACAACAACGATACAGCTCTTCTAAACCAAAAGTTTCTTCATTTCCGCATATCTGTAATACACTATCTGCACTTGTATAGACGATCATATCACCACTTTGATTAGCATGTTCGCCTAATTCATCCAGTATTTCCGTTCCACTTGCTGCTTTGTTACCGACGATCTTATGACCACAACGCTCACTTAATTCCTTTAACAGCTCTTTTGGAAATCCTGTTTCTGTAAAGGTTTGAAATGGCGATGTAATATGAAGACCCATCATTTCCCAATGACCCGTCATCGTATCCTTACCTACACTTGCCTCTTTCAGTTTGGTATAATATCCCTTTGGCTCTTTGCGTGGTGCGACATGTGTGAGGGGATGTAGATTCGCCAAACCTAAATCTGCCAAATGTTCAATAGAAAACGTTGGCATATGTTCATCAATATGCCCAAGAGTATCCGTTCCGATATCGTCATAGTCCATAGCATTCGGCATAGCTCCTACACCAAGTGAATCTATGACAATGGTCACAATACGTTTATATTTTTTCATCGTTTGCTTACCTCCTTTGCTTTAGGATGAAAGGATGCATACGCATCTGTTAACTTTTTATTTTGGATATGCGTGTAAATTTGTGTTGTGGATATATCACTATGTCCTAATAGCTCTTGTACCACACGAAGATCTGCGCCACCGTCAAGTAAATGAGTCGCAAAACTATGACGAAAGCTATGAGCACTAAGACGTTCATCCAAACCAAGAAGATTCAATTGATTCTTAATGAGAAGATGTACATATTGTCTGGTCACGATATGTCCAAGATGATTGATAAACACATAGGATTCTCGCTTTTTCACCCAATGAACCCTTACTAGCTTCAGATAATTCTGTAAAGCTTGAATGCTTCGCCCATGCATGGGAATCATACGTTCCTTATCACCTTTTCCAATGACCCTTAGAAACCCTTGTTCCAAATGAATCTGATTTAATGTAAGGGAACACAATTCGCTCACACGTAAACCACACCCATATAAGACCTCTAGCAATGCTTGATGAAATATACCTTCATCACTATCATCAAAACTGTTTAACAGCGTTGTGATATCAGCTATGTTGAAGTACTTTGGTAATTTTCTACCGACTTTACGTCCATGAAGATGGACACTGACATCTTCGATATTTGGATAATTCATTTTGATATAACCATGAAACATGTGAAGGACCGTGATCATATGATTCACACTACTTGCCTTTTTCTTATCTGCTTGTAAAGCTAAAAAATCTTGTAAGATCGGATAAGTAATATCCTGTAGCTGTAAAACCCCTACAGAAGCCAAATACTCACGATACTGTGTCAGATCACGACGATAAGATGCAATCGTTGCCAAAGACTTTTGATCGACCACACTAATATAATGAAAATAATCCTCCATTGCTTCTAAAATATCCACGTTATCACCATTAGATATTATACCACAGGAACATCATCATTTCTCTTAAAAAGAACTTGAAAAAGAAAAAAAGCTGATGTTTCAAAACATCAACCTCTTGTATGCGTGATCGGTGGAAGAATATGACAATTGGCTTTACCATCCTTAATCGCTTCTATCAAAACCCCAATTGCTTCTTCCTTATTCTCATCATAAATAAATTGGATCGTTCTTGTTTCCAAACGCCAGGCTCTTAATGTCGTAACGATATCGATCAATCGATTACTACGATGCACTAAATAAAACCGCCCTTTCTCTTGAAGTGCTTGCGATACTTTCTTTGCAAGCGTATCTAAGGTCAAATGGACTTCATGTCGTGCGATCCTCATTGCTTCACTTTCATTCTTTGCCGTTCCTTCATAATGTTGGAAATAAGGTGGATTACATACCACAACCGTTACCTTAGGCATCACTAACTTTGAAACATCACCTTCTATGATATCCGCATCAATGTGAAGTTGTTCCATATTATGTTTGGCCAAAACAACGGCATCATGCTGTATCTCGATGCCAATCAACTTGGAAGGGTTTTTTCTTGCTGCTGCCGCAAGCAATGCTCCATTGTTGGTTCCAATATCTAAAACAGTATCAGATGTATGTATCTTCATAAAAGCCGCCAACCTCGCTGTATCGCTGTTCATTCGAAACATTTGATCATCTTGATAGAGATAAATATCTGTACCATTTAAATAATCATACGTATATGCCATTATTTCACCTCATCATCTTGTTTATTATACCTTATTTCCCTATTAAATTGAATAGGTTGACCAATTGAATCATCAAATCCGCTTTAATATACGCCTCTACGATCACAATCAAAAAGCAGATGATCAAATCATTAAGGATAGAGTCTGCCAACTTACGAAAATCTAAGCGTTCTTTATTGCTGCATGATATGATGAGATACATGCTCAACTGTATGGCACTGGCCGAAATCAAAAAGGTCGCTAAGCAATCTACTAGTACTTGAGGGAATAGTGTCAAGATGATACCTGCGATTCCTTTTAATTGATACGTATAGACAAATAAGGCACAGGAGAATCCGATCTGCATGCCTTTGGTAAATACAATGAAGCTAATAAAAGGAATACCGATGATACTGGTGCCTAAAAAAAAGACAAATAAGATAAAAAGAATACCTGAAAGGAATTGTCCTGAAAAACTGGTTGCATTATCACTCATTGAATTGAGATAGCTTGTGAAGTTTTTCATATCATTGATATCGATTGTTTTACTGAAATACAACCCTGCCGCAAAGCCCGCAACCAATAGAATTGCGATAAAAAGATAGACGTTGCGATATTTACGAAAAAAGCCATGGTAGATTCGTTGTTTCATAAACTCACCTCTACTACAGCATATGAAAAAAAAGAAGTTTCAAGGCTTCTTTTCGTTCGACATAATATTCACTTTGCGAGCACCTTTCCTAAGGTTGTCAAATGTGCATCCGGCAATTGTTTGTTTAATTCCTTTAAGACCTGTTCCACCTCATTTGTATTCTCAATAGGTTCTTGGAACATGTTGATTTGATCGACACTTTTTGCTGTTTGAAAGGAAGCAAGACCAATGCCAAGATGACGAATCGGTTTCCCATTATGATTACGGTCAAATAAATAAAGCGCATTCTCTAATAAGATATTGATGTCATTGGTATAGTTAGGAATATTGACACTTCGTACCATATTGGAAAAATCATGATATCGAATAGATACTGATATCAATCTTCCACTCAGTCTTTCATCTTTTGCTCGTTGACTTAATGTACGTGCAAGTCTTTGAAACACCGTTTTTACCTCATCATATTCTGTAATATCTCGATCTAATGTTGTCGATTGAGAAATAGATTGCAGACTTTGATTGAAATTTAATTGATTGCTACTGTTACCACGAGCATGTTGTATGAATTGATAAGCGTGTTTTCCAAGCAACGTCATTACCTTTTTCTCGTTTCTTTCATCTGCCAGATCCCCAATGGTTAAAATGCCTTGTTCTTCTAGCATCGGAACGGTTTTCTTACCAATGCCCCACATTTCACTTATCGGTAACGGCCAAAGTTTTTTCGCAATTTCTTGTTTTCTTAAAACCGTGATCCCCATAGGCTTTCGCATATCACTTGCCATTTTTGCCAAGAATTTATTGGGCGCAACCCCAATACTACAAGGTAGCCTCAAGTCTTCCATAACATCCTTTTGAATGATCCAAGCAAGATCCAAAGGTCGCTTATAAGCCTTGATTGCTTCTGTTACATCCATATAACATTCATCAATACTGGCTGGTTCGATATAAGGAGAAAACTTTCTTAGATATTTGAAAAAACGTTCACTTAATTCTTCATACCAAGAATACTCTCCCTGTACAACAACAAGCTCTGGACATTTTTCCAATGCCATATGCAAGGGCATGGCACTATGGACACCATAACTTCTTGCTTCATAGCTTGCTGTTGATACTACACTTCTTCTGTTTAATCCGGCCACAACCACCGGCTGTCCTTGTAAGGCTGAATTTTTTAATATTTCCGCACTTGCAAAAAATGAATTTAAATCAATATGAAAGATTACTCGACCACTCAAACTAACACATCCTTTAAGGATTAGTATAATAGATTTAACTAGAAAAATCTACCTTAACGATATTGTTTAATGACACTATTTTTATTTTTCATACGATGTTCTAATCTTAGCTTATCGGAAATCATTGCGATAAACTCAGAATTGGTTGGTTTTGCTTTACTTGCTGAAATGGTATATCCGAATATATCATCAATCGCATCAATATTCCCACGATTCCATGCAACCTCAATCGCGTGGCGAATCGCACGTTCTACTCTGGAAGCCGTTGTTGCATATTTTTTCGCTATCTCCGGATATAACACTTTTGTGATCTGTCCTAGAAAATCAACATTTAGATAGGTTTCTAAGATAGCAGTACGCAAATACATATAACCCTTGATATGTGCCGGTATCCCGATTTCATGTAAAATCTCTGTGATTTCCCCTTCTAACTCTAGCTTGACCATACGCTTGCGTTCATCCTCATCCAGATTTACTTTAACTACATTTGTACCCATGGATGGTTTCTTGCTGAAGCCAATGATAAAGTTTAGTTTGTCCACAAGTTCCTCGATTTCGAAGGGTTTCATTAATATGTAATCAATTCTATAATTCTGAACCTGTGTGACGATCAAATCATTGACAAATGGTGTGGTACATATAATGTGGTCTACATCAATTTTATTCTTCTTTAAATCAGCCAATACACTTATGCCATCTTTCTTTGGCATGATCAAATCCAATAACAGCACATCAATGTGCTTACCATGTAGTTCCGTAATGCATTGTTCACCGTTGGTTGCACTACCAATGATTTGATATGCATCACTTTTTGCAAATGCCTCTTTCATACAGTGAATCATTTCTAAGCTGTCATCTACGACATAAATCTGAATTTTGTTGTTCATATATTTCTCTCTCTCCTTCCTATACTATTATATAGATACAATAGGCTAAATAGCACGAAGTTTGTCGCCTACAAAAGAAAAAATAGCAAAGTTTGGTGAAAGATAAAAGAAAATCGACCTTTTCTACCATTGTTTCTACTAAACGAGGAAACACGATGGGCAAAAAGGTCGATTACTATTTAGGAAGCACTTTCATCTAACATCCAATCAACGAAAATACCATAACCGTAAATCGGATCACCGGTTATCACGTGGGTCAATGCACCTATGATCTTACCATCCTGTATGATAGGAGACCCGCTCATTCCTTGAACGATACCATTTGTTTTTTGTTTTAAGGTTTCATCTGTAATCTTTAATTCAATTCCTTTTACATCCTTACTACTTTGTTTATGCACTTTTGTAATTTCTATTTCATACAGCTGTACTTCATTCCCTTCTAATACCGTCATGATCATAGCCTTTCCAACATGTACTTGCGTATGATCACCGACTTGCATTGCCTGTTTTTGTGGTAAAAAGGAATATTCCCCATAGATACCATACACACTGTTTCGATCTACATGACCGATGGTAGTGCTAAAATCAATGGTAGCTTGTTTTTCTCCGGGTACATTCGCTTTGGCTTTTTGGATACCATCAACAGTTGCAGGATAGATCGTTCCTGAATGGATATCGGCAATGCTATGAGTATCACTATCCATGATTTCATGTCCCAATGCACCATATCTTCCTGTATCAGGATCATAATAAGAAATCGTTCCGACACCGGTAATTTTATCCTTTACATATAATCCGCTTTTGATATTGCCATTCTCATACGCTGTCACCAATGTAACATTCATCGCTTTTCCTTGTCGCAAAATGGTTAGTTCTATTTGATTGCTTTGCTGATGATGTTGATTCAGCTCTTGACTGAATTCCTCTAGTGAAGTAATCTCTACACCATTAACTTTTGTAATCAAATCATTCACCTTTACGGTTTTTGATGGATCAATGGTTTTACCATTTGCTTGAAAGGTATAGGTACCACTGATCAACACTCCATCATATGCTACTTGAATACCAATGCTTTCTCCTCCTGGTATCAATTCCTTTGCAGAAACAGTACCAAATAGAAGAGTAGCACTAAACAATATACAAACAAGTTTTCTAAACAAAACGCATCACCTCCTGAAAGTTAGTTTACTCTCACTTGATGATGCGCAATCTAGTAATTATTACCTATTCTTCATTCGCAAGCTGATATAGCTCTAATGCAGATTGAATTGCATGATCTGAATCACTACCACTGGCAATATTCGCCAATTCTTTGATTCGCTGTTCTTGATCAAGCAATGCAATACTTGTTCTTGTCTGTTGGTTTGCCTGATGTTTTTCTACAATGTAATGTTGGGATGCACATGCTGCAACCGGCGCAAGATGGGTCACGCAAAATACTTGCGTTTGTTTTCCAAGTTCTTTCATTTTCTTACCGATGGCCAATGCGACCTTTCCACTGACACCAGTATCTATTTCATCAAAAATCACGGTTTCGATTCCCATTAAAGAGGTAAACACTGTTTTTAATCCGAGCATCAATCTAGACAGCTCTCCTCCGGAGGCACTATGAGCCAATGGCTTAAGCCCTTCTCCGGCATTCATAGCAACCATGAATTCAACCTTATCGATACCGGACGTATTCCCTTGTGTAGGTTCAAAAGCGATTTCAAAACGAGCATGCTCCAATTGTAGGTCATGAAGCTGTTGTTTCACTAAAGTGCTAAGCTCCATAGCCTTTTTTTGACGAAGCTTGCTTAGTTTAGCCGCTGACGCTAAAAATTTCTTATGTGCTGTTTCTACAATTGCCTCATGTTTTAAAATGAAATCCTGGCGATGTAAGATACTATCTATTTTACGTTCTAATTCAGCTCTTTTTTCCATGACTGCATCATAATCTCCACCATACTTTCGATAAATCTTATGAATAAGGAAAATACGATCAGAAACTTCATTAAAACGAGCTTCATCATATTCTAAATGATCTAAATAGTCATGCAATTCGCTATTCATATCTTCCATTTGATAATAAAAATCACTCAAAGTGGAAGCAATCCTAGATGGTACCTCGTCTTGTAATCCTTGTAATGCTTTGAATGTTTCATAAACGGCAGGATTTCCTGTCTGTTCCATTTGTGTTATCGCAAGCTGAACGGCAGATGTGATTTTTTCAAACGAAAGCATGCGCTTTTGTTCGTCCTCTAACGCTTCTAGTTCTTGTTGACGAATTGCTGCTTGATCAATTTCATTTAACTGAAATGTCAAATATTCAAGATCATCTTCATTGTAATCACTGGACAATGCTGCTTCTAATTCATCCTTGACCTTCTTATAAGCATGATAGTCTTTTTCCACCTGTGCATTCAGATCCAACTCATTGACAAAATTATCTAATAATCCCAAATGATAACGTGCATTCAATAAGTATTGGGTATCATGCTGAGAATGGATATCCACGATCTGGGATATGATTTCTCTTACATAGGAAACACTTGCGACACGATGATTGATCCTTGTTGTACTTTTGCCTTCCTTTGTGATTTCTCTTGTAATGATCAAAGCATCTTCTTCCAAATCAAAACCATCCTCTGTTAATTTTTGAATCAAAGATGGATGCTCAATGGTAAAGACACCTTCGATCATCGCCTTATCACACCCTGTTTTGACCATACCGGCATTTGCTCGTTCTCCCTTTAATACCCCAATGGCATCCATTAAAAGGGATTTTCCTGCACCTGTTTCTCCTGTAAAAGCAGAAAGCCCCGGTTGAAAATCAAGAGATACTTGATCAATCAAAATAAAATTCTTCACAAAAATACTGGTTAACATCACGACACCCGCCTTTCGTTAAGTATGTTTACAATGATACGCTTCTACGATTTTTTTATAGTCAAATGTTTTCGTACAAGGCTTGGACATGATATGCATGACAAACTCTTTATTTCCATCCCGTCCCAAAATACTGCTTCCTTGTAGATGATGAACATATAAGCCGATTTCTTGTACATAGGATACCATATCTTTCAAAACCTGTACATGAATTTTTTTATCTTTTACGATTCCATGTTTTCCGATATGCTCTTTTCCTGCCTCAAACTGTGGTTTGATCAATGCCACAAGGTCTACATCCTTCATGACTTCTTTGATGGCCGGCAAAATCAATTTGATGGATATAAAAGAGACATCCATACAAGCAAATTGCGGAAGCAAAGAAAACATCTCTGATGTTAAATAACGACAATTGGTATGTTCCATATTTATGACTCTTGCATCTTGTCTTAATGTTTGATCCAATTGATCACAACCAACATCAATTGCGTAAACAAGCTTCGCACCCTGTTTTAAACAAACATCGCTAAACCCGCCGGTACTTGCGC
The DNA here is from genome assembly GCF_045223415.1 of Hoskinsella mucinilytica. Taxonomy (NCBI): domain Bacteria; kingdom Bacillati; phylum Bacillota; class Erysipelotrichia; order Erysipelotrichales; family Erysipelotrichaceae; genus Hoskinsella; species Hoskinsella mucinilytica. The sequence goes on from NZ_JBEQZJ010000004.1 coordinate 100,526, forward strand.
CAACATCCATACAAACCTTATCTTTTAAATCTAGATGAAAATCTGATATTACATCATAAAGCTTATAACCGGCTCTTGATACAAAGGACAGAGAGGATGGCGCTACTTGAACGTCATCCTCTTCACGTATAGAAAAGCTGTTTTTCAAAACAACCGTACCATTTACAGACACTCTCCCTGCCTTGATAGCATCTTGAGCTTTGCTTCTAGTCTCGCTTTTTTGCTTTTCTACCAAATATTGATCAAGCCTCATGATTTTTACCCCCAATCAGATGAACGATAAGTTCACATAAGGAATTCATATCCAAATGCTCCAACTTTCTCAATTGAGGCAAAGATCCATGGGTAACATAATGATCATCAATCCCCAATCGTATAAACTCCTGATGTAATTTATGGTCATTCACATATTCCAAAATAGCACTTGATAGCCCACCTGCCATCATATCTGCTTCATAAATGATGATTGGTTTCTCTTGAGCACATAATTCTTCTAACATCATAGAATCAATTGGTTTGAAAAAGCGAGCATTGACCACACGTACAGGAAGTTGATTGACCTTAACTTTTGAAATGATGCGATCTACATCATTTCCATAGGTGATGATGATGACTTCATAATCTTGCATTTCCCAACTTGTCCAACTACCAAGTTCAATCTGTTCATAATGATGGACTGATTGGTAAGGTGTGTTTCCTCTAGGATAACGTATCGCAAAGGGATGTTGTTGTTGAAATGCTGTATACATCAGATTTTGCGCTTCTGTTGCGTCCTTAGGTTGAGATAAGATCATATTAGGAATACTTCTAAGCATTGCGATATCAAAAACACCATGATGGGTATCTCCATCCTCACCAACCAAAGAACAACGATCGATTCCTATCACAACAGGTAGATCCATTCTCGCAATATCATGATTGATTTGATCGTAAGCACGTTGAAGGAAAGAGGAATACACGGAAACAAATGGACGAATACCGCTAGTTGCCAAACCTGCCGCAAATGTCATCGCATGCTCCTCTGCGATCCCACAATCAAATGCTCGATCTGGATAGGCATCGAAAAAGTTTTGAAGTTTACTACCACCGATCATCGCCGGCGTGATACCAACGATATGTTCATTTTTTGCTGCAAGATCTACCAATGTTTTCGATATGACTTCACTCCAACTCAAATGACCTGCAGGCATTTTTGCTAAGGTCTGTCCACTTTGCGGATCAAATTGAGAAACACCATGCCATTTGCCCTCTTTATCCTCTTCTGCATAGGAATAACCTTTTCCTTTTTTTGTCATAACATGAACCACGATCGGACCATCATGTTTCTTCGCTATTTCCAACACTTTGATCAATGTACGAAGATCATGACCATCTACAGGCCCGATATAATCCAAATTGAAATCACCGAAAATAGAGGTATCCACTACATTTGCTTTCACTGCATTTTTCATGCTACGCATAGATTTTAATACCGCACTTCCAGTTTTTGTATTAGACAATGCCCCTTTCAGGTCTTCCTTTAAATTGTTATAAGGACGACTTGTTCTCAATCGGGTAAATGCCTCATCCATTGCCCCGACATTCTTAGAAATCGACATGTTGTTATCGTTGAATATGATGACCATCTTAGGTGATAACGCACCGATTTGATTCAAGGCCTCCATTGCCATACCACCACTCAATGCCCCATCTCCTATGACAGGAACTACTTCATAGTCTTCCTTGTTTAAATCTCGAGCGATTGCCATACCAAGTGCTCCGGATAAAGAAGTACTCGAATGCCCTGCTTCCCAAGCATCATGTTCACTTTCACAACGCTTCTGAAAACCAGCCAATCCTTTATATTGTCGTAAAGTAGGAAACATCGAAACCCGTCCGGTCAATATCTTATGTACATAGGACTGATGTCCTACATCAAATAAAAATTTATCCTGGGGCGTGTGAAACACATAGTGCATTGCAACCGTTAACTCCACGATTCCCAAATTACTGGATAAATGACCACCTGTTTTTGCGACACTTTCAATAAGAAAACAACGAATCTGATCACATAGATCTTCTAATTCCGCAATGGAACAGGTTTTGATATCGTTTGGTTGTTTGATATCATGAATATTCATAAAAGGACACCTCTCAATGTTTTCTATTCATCAATAGCTGAAGCAGTTCAATCACCTTTTCATCATGTACGGTCAAAGAATGCAAGGAAGCAAGTGCATCATCATAATAACGTTTTGCATCTTCTTTTGCGCCATCGATTCCACGCAAAGTAACATAAGTTGTTTTATCGTTGGAAAGATCGCTGTTGATATTCTTTCCAAGTTCTTCTTTCGTACTTGTGATATCTAGGATATCATCTTGTATCTGAAAGCTTAATCCAATGGCACTACCAATGGAAATCCATGTTGGAATGTCTCCTTTTCGCTCGGCAATCAAGCACGCACAAACCATAGGAAGCGTCAAAAGCTTTGCGGTCTTATATTCAAAGATATCTTTTAATTCTTCGATGGTCACTGTTTTTTTAGCTTCCCCTTCAATATCTTTTATTTGCCCTAAGATCATCCCATCTGCACCACTATAAGAAGCAAGTGCGCTTAGAATATCGACTTTTCTTTGTGCGGAACAATCGACTTGAGCAGCGCTGATAAAAGCCTGTGTCAATAAAGCATCCCCTGCCAAAATGGCAGTTGCTTCATCGAATTGTACATGACAAGTAGGCTTACCACGTCGTAAAGTATCGTTATCCATTGCAGGTAGATCATCATGAATCAAAGAATACGTATGAATCATTTCGATTGCTGCCGCTACCGGATATCCTGCCTCTTCTCTTACACCATATGCCGCTAACACCGCAAACAATAGTCTAGGGCGAATTCTTTTACCACCAGCCATCAAGGAATACATCATGGCTTGCTTTACTTTAGAATCACTCACACGATCCAGACAATGCGTGAGATATGTTTCAAAATTATCCATTGTCTTTTACCTCCTGATAGCTTTCTAAAAGTGTTGCTACTTTATTTTCAAAATCCTTTAGCTGTCCATCACAAGAATGAACCAATTGAAGTCCTTCTTCGAATAATACGATAGCCTCTTCCAACTCTAAATCATTCTTTTCAAGTGATGCCACGATTTCATTCAAACGTGACATAGATGATTTAAATGATGGCGTTTTTGAAGTCATACCAATTCCTCCTTTTTCTCTACATTTGCGTGAAGGAAACCATCTTGCATTCTAACCTTGATGGTATCCCCTTGTTGTATATCTGAAACGCTTTTGATGATATGATCATCTTGATACGTGATTGCATAACCACGTTCTAATATTTTCAAAGGACTATATGCGTCCAATAAAGATAACATATTGGCATATTGCAAAGACTGTTTATGTTCAAATTGTTTCATTGCATAGACCAAGGTATCTTTTTGACGAAGCACCTTTTTTGTATTTTCATTAAAGATACGCTCACTTGCAACACCCAATACATGAGCTGCATCTTTCCATGCTGTTCGCTGTGTTTGAAGATAGCCTTCTACTTTCCCAAGACTTTGTACATGCATCGCAAGTGTCATCTGTTCTTTCATGATATAAGACATTGGATCTTTCAGAAAACGATTTTCCTTTATCTGTGTAAATTGCTGCTTATGATGAAGATAGATATGACGGATATCTTGTATCATACGATTCTTCGTTTCTTTCAAGCTAGATTTTACTTCTTCAATATCCGGTGTAATCAACTCTGCAGCTGCAGTTGGAGTCGCTGCTCTAGCGTCACTCACAAAATCGACCAAGGTAGTATCTGTTTCATGACCTACCCCTGTTACGATTACAGTCTTCATCGCATACACACAACGTGCTACACTTTCTTCATTAAAACACCAAAGATCCTCTATCGCCCCACCACCACGGGCCAATAAGATCACATCATGACCATTTGCATCTGCTAAGTTAAGATTTTCAATCAAATTCTTAGAAGCCGCTGTTCCTTGTACTAAGCTTGGATATACTTTAACTTCACAAATAGGCCAACGTCGGGATATCGTCGTTAAGATATCCTGTATCGCCGCACCTGTTTTAGCACTGATCACAGCGATGCTCATAGGATACATGGGCAATGGTTTTTTATGCGCCTCATCAAAGCAACCTTCTAAGCGCATTTTTTCTTTTACTGCTTCAAGCTGTAAAAACAAATCACCCAAGCCATCCAATTGTACGCCAGTAACATAAAGTTGTGTCGTACCGCTTGCTTCATACATTGAAACACTTGCAGTTACGATCACCTTCATGCCTTCCTTCAATAACATCTTACATCGAGATGCATAACTGGAAAACATGACACAACTGATTTTAGCCTTGTTATCTTTCAAAGAAAAATACCAATGACCACTTCGATGATTGGTGAAATTACTAACCTCACCCTTGACAAGAATGCTTTGTAGATTCTGGTCATGATCCAGTGTACCCTTGATATATCTTACAAGTGAATTGACACTGTATAAAGGTCTGCTCATAGTTTGTCCAAAACTCCATTGATCAATTTATAGGTATCATCATCACAATATTTTTTCGCAAGTGTGATTGCCTCATCTATGACAATTGCCTTTGGTGCTGTTTCCAAATCTAATTCACAACATGCCATCAATAAGATTGCCTGCTCTACATATCCTAAGCGATCAAATGACCATTCCTCGTTTAATTTTTCATTGATAAGATTAATATAAACATCTTTATATTGAATTGCGTCAACGGTAATGGTATACAAAAATGGATCTACACTATTTGTTTCCAAGTTATCATAAAGCGCCAACTTGATTTCTTTGTTTAATAATAGGTGCTGATAAAGTACTGTCATACCCGTTTCTCTCAGCTGATGTCTGCTTGCCATAATAAATCCTCCTAATCTATGTATTATTTTACCACAATTTGATATGGTTTCCTTCTATATGCTTATTTATTTTTATATGGTACCTGTGCACTCGGTACGACACTGCTTGCAGGTTTTGCATGTACTTCCTGATCATCAAAGAAGATATGCGGGCGAAATGCCTCTAAAATATCCTTTTTTGCTAAACCGCCAAGGAAGAAAGCTTCATCAATTCTAACATCCCATGCCCGAAGCGTACGAATCACTCGTTCATGTGCAGGAGCATTACGTGCTGTCACAAGAGCAGTACGTATGGGCGCTGAATCAGGAAATTGCTTTTGGAGATCGGATATCGTTTTGAGAAAATTCGCAAAGGGTCCTTCCGGTAGTTCTTTTTTAGCAAGGCGTTTTTCATTTTCCACAAAAGCTTCTAAACCATCTTTTTGAAAGATCTGTTCACTTTCATCAGAAAACAACACAGCATCACCATCAAATGCAATTCGGATTTGTTCGATATCTTGCATACCATTGGAAATTGGATCCGTATAAATTCTTCCGGCAGCAAATCCGGCATTGATCGCACTTTCTACATCTTTTTCATTTGCACTTAAAAATAAATCTACGCCGAATGCCCCAAGATAATCCGCCAGTGAGCTTCCTCCTGCTAATACTGCTCTTGTAATATCAAGTTGATAGGATGCAATGCTATTGAAGATACGCAAAGAGGTATCCGCACTATTCCTAGACATAATGATGATCTCTACTCTATGCTTTCCTTGTTCATTCAGCTTCAACAATGCTTTCACCAAAGAAAAGCCACTACCTGGTTTTAATATATCATTTTCATGTTCGATCTGATAATCCGAATATGCCTGTAATCCCTGTTCCTCAAAGATTCTGTTTTCTTCATCCAAATCAAACAAAGCTCTGGAACTTATACCAACGACCAGACAATCTTTCAAGCTCATCGCCATGATCATCCATCCTCCTTTCACGAAAAAAAGAAATCCTGTAAGGATTTCTTTTAAAATATAAAGCCAACGACACGGATATCAATTACATCCGGTGTATATCCAGTCATATGTTCAATATTTTCAAAGATCTTACTCTGCACCTTACTGCAGGTATCATTTACATTCACGCTATACTTCACTTTCACATCAATGCTTAAAATCAATTGATCGTTTGCAATTTTACAGGAAAGCGGATACTTGAACGGCTTACTTCCTGCTGCCAGTTTCAAGTTTTCTTCTTCATCAATGACGTTTTTCGCAATTGCCTGAAATGCAGCGGTGCTTAACGCAATGACACCAACATCGTTGTTTTCTTTTAATGCAATATATTCTTGAGCCATTTTCATCACCTTCTGGTATCATTATATCAGAACTCCCTCATTTATTCAATCCAAACATCATATTTCAACGATAGAAGCGTAATGAAAAAGCCTATTTTCGTTATTCCATTTTCTCCTTTTGACTGATGTTATGGATATATCCGTTTTTCATTTCGATAATGACATCATAGAGCTTCATCATATCTTTTAAAGGCTTATGACATACGGATATGATCGTTAGATCTTGTTGCGTCAACAATAGATGTTCTAGCATCAAAGTGTTTTCTTGATCCAGTGCCGAAAAAGCCTCATCTAAAAATAACCATTTTCTTTCTGTCAACAATGCTCTAGCTAATTGGATCCGCTGTAATTCGCCTCCACTGATTTCTTGAACATCACCATTCATTTCATCATCTAACCTCGATGACAATTTTTCTATATGGACTCTTTTCATTAAAGTATGGATCGTCTCATCTTCTACTTTTTTCCCTAGGGTAATGTTCTCTTTCAAGGTCCATGGTAACAATTGACTTTGTTGTTTCAAATATACAATTTTATCCAAATAGGAAGAAAAGGAAATCTGTTGTAAGGGAATGTCGTTGACATAAATACCATCACTTTCCAATTGCTTCGTGATCAACTTCAACAACGTTATTTTTCCACACCCTGACTCTCCTATGATCAAATATTTCTTATGCTTCTCAAATTCCAAATGCAACTCTTTCAAAACAGGATGCTCTTGATAACGATAGCCTGAAAGATTCACTTTGATCGTATCAATGTCACCGCACAAGACATTTTCTTTTTCACTCTTTGCATGTGACCACTGTTGTTTGATATGATCTAACACAGGCTTACCGGCATGTATTTGATTCTTTAGATCTGCATAATCGGTCATCGGATCGATGATAAGATTACTTGCTTGCATGACACTTAACAATGCCCCGATCGTTAATTCCTTTTGATCGATCAGAAAGACGCCATATACCAATAATCCAAAAAACATCAGATGCCCAATACCGATATCAAAAGAAGACAACACCTTCATAAAACCATTGGCTCTAAGATTACAATTTGCCTGTATTTTATTTCTATGATCTAAAAAGGATCGAAACTTTTGTTCAATCTGAAAATTTCGTATGACATCGAAATTATCACAAAACCCTCGAATAGACGCAATCCATTGATGCTGAGCTTCTACATAGGATAATTGATTTTTCTTTAACTCATGACGAAAGCAACGATTGAAAAAAACCAAAGCAATACCAAACCCATATAGAAAAAACAACAGGGAAAGATGGATGGAACCAATGAAAATACTTGCAAACACAAAGGATACGCTCAATGAGCATATAGATAAATAAGGTTGTACATATTGTTCCATGATCATAGTTACCTGATTGTTTAAAACATTCAAGTAATCACTGGTATCCATACGATGGAAATCCTCTGGCGAAAAGGTGACATATGCATCATACAATCTTTGATTGATATCAAAATGGATATCTGATTTTAATTTTTGCGTCATCATATTTTGATAAATTTGGATCCCCATATACAGAACAAGAAAACCAAGCAACCACCCTAACTGATGCATTAAAACATCAATTTGGCTGATCGAATCAATGATATAACCCATCAACAAGGATTTTACGATCTGCATACCAGAAAACAAAACAATACCAAAAATGACCATGACCACCATAACTGTATGTTTTTTGATGATTTCTTTCATTCAACATCCCTCTTCCTTACTGCTTCACTTCTATCTTTTTCTATTATACAATAATTTCACATACTTTTATAAGGATTTTTAAAAATAATCATATACAATAAAAAAAGCGAATTACTTACCACGATAAGTAAACCGCCTTTGCATTTGATATTATTTGAATGAAACTTCAATTAAATATTTTTGATTGACAATGTCGCTTGCGATTTTCATAACACTGGCAGCTGTTTTCTTATCTTCCTTTGTATCGAAAATGGTAATCGTACATGTCGTATCTTTGATTTCCACCGCCGCATTTAATTTTTCTTTTGCAAGTGCATTTTTAATTTGTTCTTGTAGCTGTTGTTGCTCTTTCACCTCATCCATTGTCGATAAAGCTTCTTGCTTTTCCTGCTCTTCACTATCCTTGTTTGCAATCACTTCTGAGCTTGAATTTAATTCAGTTTCTTTCTTTTGATTGATTTCATCCTGCAAGTCCTTTGCTTTGTCTTTTGTTTCTGTTTGTGATGTATTTTCCTTTTCACTTTCACCGTTCACTTTTTCCGTTGTCTTATCCTTTTCATCCATCACGGAAGTAGAATCAGACGGTAATGTCACATAATAGACCGATAACATCAGAACCAGTGAAAACATGGTAAGAAATGCCAATGCCTGTTTATTCATGGTCTTGCCCTCCTCGCTTGTTCTATCCTATGTAAAGGAGTGGCTAAATATGATAAAAAGGAACTCGAAAGTTCCTTCTTTTATGAGTGAAATATCACTTTGATACGCTTCATCCATTCTTCATAATACGCTTCACGATATTCCATGAAATCGGAATAAGAAATAACACGTGCTTCCAGTTCCTCAATAAAGGTCACAAAGGCTTGATTGATGGATACCATCTTATCATTATGAATGATTTGAATAGATCCAATCTCACAAAGTGAATCAGCTAAGATACGACTACATTCTTCATGTAACAGATCGCTTTGTTCCATCGGTAGCTTCACAAAGCTGGTATTTAACCAGTAATTATCCACAAGATAATTCTTGATGACATTTAAAAACATACAAAAATCTTCCATGTTGTTTCCCGGTTCTATTGCAAATAACATATTGAAGAACACAAACCAATCATAATCCTCATTGATAATGCTTAACAAGTAATTGCCAAGCACATGCACAAACACATCCTGTGATACAAACGTATGATCGATTTCTATTTCATTTTCAAAGTCCATATCAATGCTATTCAGTTTCTTAAAGGTCTTAAACAAAGAACTGACACGATCATTGCTTCCTCCATCATATCGGATATCTTTTAAGAAGATATAGTGACCCAATATGGTAGAAGTACTCTTGATATTCATCGTAAAGCCGATTGATTCATTCATTTTCATCGCAAACAAATCGTTGATTGCTTTTGATATCTGCTTTTCAAAGGTTCCTTCTGTGATGCTTGTATCACTTAAGCTTGATTCCTGCATTTGATTATAAATGATATTCAACTGTCTATCCGTAATCGTCAAATTGGCTTTGATACTTGCCAGAAGATCCTTCATAAAATCATCATATACATAATAATTGGTATTCTTATAAACCAATTTATGTTCGATTTCTCCCCAAAAGGAATGAACCAGTGCTTTGATCTGAAGTTCCACATTGACACGTATCCCATCCTTTAGATAATAACCATCAATACGATAAATGGCAAAGCCGTTTTTTTGAATTTGTGGTTGTCTGCTGTTACAGTCTAGGAAAAAATTTGGATTTGCTTCATTATAATAATAACCGTCTGCTTCATTTTTCTGATTCAATTGTTCTCTCAACTGATTCAATACATTAAATTCATCTTCAATAAAACGACATTCGATGATAAATCCGATCAAATCACTTAAATTATTCAAAATATCTTGGGCTTGATTGTTTTCTACATAAAAACGATTGCGAATGATTTTTTCTCTTAAGCTATCCTTTGATTTGATACGTGAATTGATATCTACGACCATTTCTCTTTTGCTTTGCATAAGATACTCGATATAATCATGTAATTCATCTTCGATACTGCGATAAAACGGATGATTTTTTTCAAGTAGCTCTAGTGTAGAATCGATGGTATCAAATACTTTTAAACGCATGATATCGGCTCCTCTCTGCTTTTGAAATAGTTCTTTGCAGTTTCCATATCGCTATGTAGCTGTTTCATGAAAGCTTCCTTCCCAGGAAATTTACATTCTTCTCTGATAAACGACAAAAAGCGAAAAATCACGGACTCTTGATAGATCATTTCATGAAAGTCAAAAATGTGTGCTTCCAAAGATGTTTGTTCTTGATAGTTGAAACTAGGGTTGTGCCCTACATTCATAAATGCCGGATACCATTTACCACGACAAAATACTTCTCCAACATACACTCCCTGTTTGGGTATGAGATAATGATCATCCATGCATAAATTAGCCGTAGGAAAGCCAACTGTCCTACCAATATGATTTCCTTCGATTACATGCCCATTGATTTCATAAGCTCTTCCCATGATCTTAGCTGCTTTTTCCATTTCTCCATTCAAAATCAAATGTTCGATCCTTGTACTGGAAATTTTTTGATGTTCACTTTCAACTTCATCAATCACTTGCACTTGAAATTTCGTTTGCGCCTTTAACGTTTCCACGCTTCCACTGCCTTTTATCGCATAATGAAAGTCATAACCACATACCAGTGTATGCAAATTCAATTTTCCTAATACATATTGATGAAAATCTTGAATGCTTAGATCCGCCATTTCTTTGGTAAAGTTTAGAACGATCCAATTTTGAATACCTAGTTGTTCCGCAATTTCCATACGTTTTTTCATCGGCGTAATATGAGGAATGTGTTCTATCTTTTTGATTACCTTCCAAGGATCAGGTTCAAATGTAATAAGTGATGGAACTGTCTTTGTTTCCTCTGCTCTTTTTTTAACTGCTTCTATCAATTTCTGATGTCCTAAATGAAGACCATCAAAATATCCAATACAAGCAGTGATGTTTTCTGTCAATTCTTCTGCTTGATCAATTCCTATATGATATACCTTCATGCTCATCCTCACCTACCATAATCCTCGTGCACAACGATATTGTCTGCCTCTCTCTTTTTTATATACTGCCACAACGTCTTCACCATGTACGATCATCACTTCAGATTCTTCACAATCTAACGAAATCTTTTTGCCATGATACACATCTTGAATCGGCTCATATGCAATCTGACGATAGCCGTCAAACACTTCTTTTAATGTATGAAAATGAACCTTGCCTTCTTTTACCTCATCTATGGTAACAGCATCTTTTAATTCAAAACGTCCAACCTTTGTTCTGACAAGAGATGACATGCATCCTAAATTGCCGCTTTTTTCTGCTGCATCAACACAAAGGGTACGGATATAAGTGCCTGAACTACAAGCAACTCTGAATTTCATTTCCGCTTCATCTAGTACTTCAATCTCATATATCGTAGCATCACGTAGAGGTCGTTCAACCGCTTCATGATTTCTTGCATACTCATACAGTTTTTTCCCATTCACTTTCACACTGCTGATCATTGGAGGTAATTGTTTGATCTTTCCTTGAAAGGTATCCAAAATACCCTTCAGATCAGAAATCGGTGTGATCGTTTTTGTTTCCACGATCTCCCCCCAAATATCATCCGTATCCCGTCGTTCTCCTAAACGCATGGTCGCAACATATTCCTTATCCGTATCTTCTAAATAAGGAAGTGCCTTACAAGCTTTTCCCACCAACACCAAAAGCACTCCGGTTGCTTGAGGATCTAATGTACCACTATGTCCAATTTTCTTTGTATGTAAGATTCTTCTTAACTGAGCTACCACATCATGACTGGTCATCCCAGCTTCTTTATGAATCACTAATATTCCATCCATGTTATCACCGTCATTCATTATACCATAAAATCAAAACTTCTGTTATCAAAAGTATGTGAAACCATGTTATAATAGGAACCGTTATGTAAGGATGTGAAAAAATGAATTTACAACAGATATTACGTTGTATTCGCAAAGCGGATCACGATTATCATATGATCAAAGATGGAGAACGTATTGCTGTCGGTGTAAGTGGTGGTAAGGACAGTATGGTCTTATTGACTGCATTGCATATGTATTCTAAATTTCAAGGCAAAAACTTCAAGGTCGTAGGCATTCATATCAAGCTTGGTTTTCCTAATATGGATTTTACACAAGTAGAACAATTTTGTGAAAGAGAAGGCATCGAGTTTCACAGTTTTGATTCTATCGTCTATGATATTTTAAAGAAAAATCTAGATAAAAACGGTGATTTGAAATGTAGTCTATGTTCCAAGTTCAAAAAGGCTACGGTCATTGAAGAAGCCAAAAAACTAGGTTGTAAAAAGATTGCTTTCGGACATCACAGCAATGATGCGGTAGAAACCCTTTTAATGAATATGATCCATGGTGGAAAAATTGCGACGTTTTTACCTAAAATGTATATGTCACGAACTGACACGACGTTTATTCGACCTCTGATTTATTGTTATGAGGAAGATATTCTTTCTGCACAGCAAAACAATAACATTCCTTTTGTGAAAAGTACTTGTCCAAATGATGGATATACAGAACGTCAGGAAATGAAAAATTTATTAGAGACTTTTTATCAAAAGTATCCTATGGCTAAAAGCAATTTTGTTCATATGCTAAGCAATGAACAACAAGTAGATTTATGGCATAAGCTAAAGGATGGCGAAGAAGATATCTATGATATCGCTGAAAGTGAACAAAAAAAGGTTTTACAATAAAGTGAAATAAAAACAGAAAACAAGCGAAATTGTGATATTTCAATCACACTTTCGCTTTTTCTTTACCCACAATTCAATAGATCCCGTTTTTTGATTTGCATGTAGATCAAAGAAAATGAACATAGAGCCAAGAACATCACAAATGTTTTTTCATGATTTTTTATTTTTCATATCATAACATACTTATAAATATGTTATGATATTCATAGATAATATGAGCGCTTACTGCGCAGAAAGTGAGACTCTTATGTATTTACTATCTGGTACCTTGTGTATGATTACCGCTTATTTCGCTTTGTTTATAGAAAAATATTTTGGATCAAGTAGTTTGATGAATCGCTTGCCTTATTTTTCTTTCCTTTTTTTCATTGCAGGAATTATCTTTTATGTATTGCATTATCGACTTGTAATCAAAAAAGATAAATAAAAGCTTCAAGCTGTCATTTCTATCAGCTTGAAGCTTTCTTATTTCCCTTCTAGATAATAGGTGGCTTCCATATCGGCTGTGCTTAGCGCAAAGGATAATGGATAATTTTCAAAGCTAAAACCAATGCTTCTTGCATCCTCACTGCCGCTAAATCCCATATGATAACGAATTGCAAATGCTTCTTCCCTACTTAATCGCATAAATCCTGTAATGATATAAACACTTTTTTCACCATGTCCATAAGGAAGGTTATCTTCAAATTCATAGTAAGGAACTTGTGTCCATTTTCCATCTACTTTTACATTCCGCATGCTTTCTTTATAACAATTCACTTTACAAATATCATGTAGAAGTGCAACCACCGCAATGCTCTCTTGTGAGTATTCCATACGATATAATTCTTTTGTTCTAGGTCTATTTAGATAATCCACAAGACAATCATAAACATTCAAACTATGTTCCAACAACCCTTGTGCATGTGCACCATGAAATCTTGTAGAAGCGGGTGCCGTGAAAAAGTCACTATGATTCATAAGATAGTCAAGAAGTTTCTCACTTCCCTCTCTGTGAATATGTTCTTTGTATAATGATAAAAATCGTTCTTTTGCTTCCATTGTCCCTTCCTCCTTGCGATAAAATTATTATATCATTTCATATACGAATTCTCTACCTTTTCTTTATTGAATATGATTACCTTCAGATAGA
>NZ_JBEQZJ010000005.1:0-112776 GCF_045223415.1 Hoskinsella mucinilytica
ACTATATACGTGTAAACGTTTACAGTTGGATTGTTACTGCGAATGCAGGCGATACCTAATCAAATAGAAAAGTGTTTAGCTAATTTATTTGTTTTCGTATAGGCTGCATTTTTCTTTTACATAAGGAGAGCTGGTGCGAATAGATGATTGTCAATAAAAAATTTAACAATAACGTTTTAATGTCTGTAGATGACAAGGGGCAGGAAGTAGTGTTGATGGGAAATGGTTTAGCGTTCTCATGCAGACCGGGAGATTTGGTCGATGAAAGTAAGATTGAAAAGACCTTCGTGATAGAGAAACATGATTTTCCAGAACAGTTCGTTCATGCACTGACAGATATGAGTGAAACCGAGATACAGATCATTAATAAAATATTAGAAGATGCCTCTGTTGCACTCAATACCGTATTTAGTGACTATCTATATCTTGCTCTAGCTGACCATATCCGTTATGCTTTGAAACGTTATGATGAACAGACAGAATTGACAAACCCACTTTTATGGGATATCGAACAAATATATCCGCAAGAATTTAAAGCAGCATTATCGGCTCTGAACACGATTTTGGAATATACAGGAAAACCGTTAAAAAAGGATGAGGCAGCTTATATTGCACTTCATTTTGTAAATGCCCAGCAAGAGAGCCTACCTTTATCTGAAACGATCAAGACACCAAAAATGATCAAACAGATCATCCGCATTATTGAATATCATTATGCGATGGAACTGGATAAAAATTCGGTATCTTATCAGAGATTTTTAGTCCATATGAGATTTTTTGCTCAGCGTGTAATCGCAAATGAGAAACTTGAGCATAACGAGTTATCCGTATTCACTCATCTAAAAGAGAAATGGAGCCGTGCATATGGATGTGTAGAAAAAATTGAAGCATTTATCCAACGCCAGTATCAGAAAGAAATTGGTGAAGACGAAAGATTTTATTTGATGGTCCATATCCAGCGTATGACAGGGTATGAAGAAAATTAAAAGGATTGTTACTGAAATCAGGCGATACCTAAACATAACTGCATTTTTGCGGTTTCGTTTAGGTATTTTATTTTATACTAGGAGGACATTATGAAAAAAATAGATACATTTAAAGATGATTTTTTATGGGGTGGCGCAATCGCCGCAAGCCAGATTGAAGGAGCATGGCAGGAAGATGGAAAAGGAATCGGGATATGTGATTTATTCGCATATCATCCAGAGAAAGATACATCATCGCTCCATAGTTCTCATATGACAAAAGAAGAAGTAGCCTTTGCACTGCAGGACAAAGATGGATATTATCCAAAGCGTTATGGAATTGACTTCTATCATACATACAAGGAAGATTTAAAATATCTAAAAGAAATGGGATTCAAAACACTACGATTTTCAATCAATTGGTGTCGTATTTTCCCAAACGGGGATGATGCAGAGCCAAACGAGAAAGGCTTGCAATTCTATGATGATTTTATCAATGAGGTAATTGCCAATGGTATGGAACCAATCGTTTCCATGCTCCATTATGAGATACCAATTGGGATCACGCAAACTTACGGAGGATGGAATCATAAAAAAGTCATCGACTTATTTTATCAATATGGGAAAACACTACTTGACCGTTATGGGGATCGTGTCACCTACTGGATTGCAATCAACCAGATCAATTTATTCCATATTGAACCATTTAATTCTCTGGGAATCTGCATTGACAGTATGGATAATTATGAAGAAGCGGCGTATCAGGGAATTCATAACCAGATGGTTGCGACAGCGATGGTGAAACAATATGCAAAAGAACATTATGGACAGGTGAAGATCGGAACCATGCTTGCAGATTTAACAGCATATCCGGAAAGTGGCAAACCTGAGGATGCAGTTCTGGCGCTTCACCATAATCGTATGAGCTATTATATGAGCGATGTTGCCTTCAGAGGATCATATCCTCAATATATCCTTCGTTATTTCATGGATCATAACTATTGTATTGATATCAGTGAGGCAGAAGAGATTCTATTAAAAGAAAATACTCTAGACTTTCTTGCAGTATCGTATTACTTCTCACAAATGGTTTCCTATGATGCTTTGCAGGATGATTATATCGGATCTGTAAAAAATCCATATCTGAAAACAAATCCATGGGGCTGGAATATCGATCCGAAAGGATTGTATCACTGTATTTCTCAATACTGGGATCGCTACCAGAAACCGATCATGATTGCGGAAAACGGATTTGGACAGTATGATAAAATAGAAGATGGATGCATTCATGATGATTACCGCATTGCATATCTAAAGGCACATATCGAACAACTGAAAGAATGTATCAAAGATGGCGTTGACGTATTTGCCTATTGTTCTTGGGGTCCGATCGATCTGGTTAGTGCCTCTACTCAAGAAATGGAAAAACGCTATGGCTTCATTTATGTAGATCAAGATAATTTAGGCAATGGAAGCAAAAAACGAATCCGCAAAGATTCCTTTGCTTGGTATAAAAAAGTAATTGCATCAAATGGTGAGGAATTATAGGAGGTCATTATGAAATATACTACATTAGTAAAAGATATTGTTAGAGAATGTGGGGGTAAAGAAAATATTCAAAACGCATGGTGCTGTACAACAAGATTACGCTTTAATATGGTGGATATGGGAAAAGTACAGGTAGAGCATATTCAAAAGCTTCCTCATGTTATGGGTACACAGGAGAAAAATGGACAATTCCAGATTATCATCGGTAATGATGTAGAAGAGGTTCTGGGAGAATTGATGCCACTTCTGGATGTTAAACCAAAGGAACCAGTAAAAAAAGAAAAAGGAAATGTCATCAGCACACTGATAGAGACGATTTCGGCAATTTTTACGCCAATCCTTCCTGCAATCATTGGCGCCGGTATGTTAAAATGCCTGCTTTCCATTCTTACCCTTGCCGGTATTGCTACGGAAACAAGTGACCTATATCAACTTCTCTATATGGTAAGTGATGCAGCATTCTACTTCCTACCATTTTTAATCGCAGTCTCCGCTTCAAGAAAGTTTAATACCAATGAGTTTTTAGGTGTAACGGTTGCCGGTATTCTGCTATATCCTACCTTGATCAATGGAGCAGCGCAAGGGTTAGAGCCAATGATGATTTTTGGTCTTCCGATACCCTATCTATCATATAGCTCCTCAGTGATTCCGATTATCTTAGGTATTTATCTATTTAGTATAATCTACCGCTTTTTGGAGCGTGTGATTCCTAATATATTCCGTTTTATTCTAACGCCGATGCTTGCGATTTTAATTACCGTACCATTTCTGTTGATGTTATTGGCACCAATGGGATTCTATATTGGAAATTGGCTGTCTGCAGGACTGATCTGGCTGTTTGATAAAGCAGGCCCAGTTGCTGGATTTATTCTGGGAGGCGCTAACCCTTTGATCATTATGACAGGTATGCATTATGCATTTATGCCTGCAGCAATTCAAAGTATTGCTACCAATGGATTTGATAACTTCTGGCTTCCATTTGCATTAATTTCTAATTTAGCAACTGCCGGAAGTATCCTTGCTGTCGTTATAAAAACGAAAGAAAAGGATGGTAGAGCATTTGCATTATCCACAATGATATCCAGTGTTTTTGGAGTTACTGAACCTGGATTATATGGGGTTCAGCTTAAGTTAAAGAAACCATTATACTGCAGTATGTGTGCAAGTGCGATTGCTGGCTGTGTTGCAGTTCTGTTAGGCGCAAGAACATATTCCTTCTCAGCTCCGAATATTTTGATTTTGCCAACATACATTGCACCGGATGGTGATATCAGTCCAATGATCGCAATTATCGTCGGTTTGCTAATTGCATTTATACTGGCATTGGTACTTACATTATTCAGTAAGTGTAAAGGCTTATCTGAACCAACAAAACAAGACAAACCAGTGGCTACAGATAAAGAAGAAAGCATCTACTCACCAATCCATGGCCGCTATGTACCTTTAGAAGATGTACAGGATATGACATTCTCCAGTGGCGCAATGGGAAAAGGATTTGCCGTATTGCCGGAAGATGGACACGTTTATGCTCCTGTTGATGGAGAAATTATCATGATATTCCGAACGAAACACGCCATGGCAATACGATCAGTATCTGGTATGGAAATTATGATACATATTGGTATTGAAACAGTCAACCTGGATGGTAAATACTTTGATGTTAAGGTAAAAGAAGGCGATTTTGTGCATAAAGGAGATCTGTTAAGTGTATTCGACTTGGAAGCATTACGAAAGGAAGGGTATGATCTGACTACGCCTGTTATTCTGACGAATGCCAGTGAGTTCCCTGAAATTGCTGTACAGACAGAAACAAAAATGCTGGATACAACAAGCGTGGTTATGAATAATCAGAGTTTGTAATATTGATACATCATTTTACATACTACTATAGAAAAGAAGACAGTGTCCCTACATTGTCTTCTTTTTGTAATATTTTGTAACAAGCATACTATCATACCATTTGTAAGAGATTGTTTGGTCTTATTTTCAGCCATTTTTTATCATACGTACAAGATAAGCTTGCATTTAATCATACATTAAATCATCTTACTTCAATAAAATGAAAAGTATGGTATCGTTGAGAACATAATCGGTAATTATCTCATAACGGATAAATAGATGATTATTATCAAGTATGGATCGAATATTTTATTCTTGTATTCCTTTTAGCGTTGTAGTTCTAGCTTGTTCTAATATTTTTGCATTTTGTATCTTAAAGAAACAGTTTTCCTGATAATTTTGAACAAAATAACAAGAAAACAATACATTTAAAATAAATGAAATGGATTCTTCTGTCGCAAAATTTGATATCTTTGTATATAGACGTTCTTTTGAGGATATTGTCAAAACACAATCCGTATGCTGACGTATAAAATTATCTCCACCACCGGTAATACCTATCAGTGGCACGCCTTGAGCTGCAAGTGTTTTTACATGAGAAATCGGATCTGCATTTTCATTATTTCCTGAATAAGATATGATCATAGCACAATCATCTGGACCTAGTGTTTTCGACATAATACCGGATTCTCCGGATCTTGCGATATCTACCTGTTTCCCTATCGTCACAAGCTTCCTGCGAAAAAGTTCTCCTAAATAAATATTGGGACTTAATCCGAAAATCACAATATGATTTGCCTTTAATAAATATTGTGTCGCTTTTTCTATCTGTTCATCCTCCATAAGATCTGCGGTATCCTGAATACTTTCGATTTGAAGTTTTTTCATTTTATTGATCAGATCTCTTGTGGAATCTCCTTCTTTAAACGGATAATTTACATCTACATCGCCTTGATGTGTCTGTTGATACTTAACCTCTGCGATGAATGCTTTCATAAAGTCCTTCCAACCGTCAAAGCCTAACGTCTTTGCAAATCGAGTAACCGTTGCTTTCGAAGTATAAGTGTATTCCGCTATTTCTGTAATTGTATAATGATAAAGATTTGCTTGTTGTTGCATGACAAATTCTCCAACTGCATGTCTTGCGTCATGATGTGTCATCATCAATTCCTCTATTTTCTGAAACAGATACATAAAGATCCTTCCTCTCATTATCTTCATTATACAGTATAGGCAATATGAAATCATTCGAATTGGAAAAAAACTGTATAAATCTATTTCTTGAGTATGACCGTCATCTATGTTTTTCCTTATATAAAATCAGAACAATTTAATACCAATCATGTTTTTCATTACGATCAAGATCTCGAATTTGTTTCATTTCTTTTTCGGTCAATGAAAATTTGAATATATCAAGATTTTCTTTGATATGTTTGGAATCGCTAGAGCCCGGTATAACAATAACACCTTTCTGTAAATTCCACCGTAATATCACTTGTGCTGAAGAAACACTATGAGCCTTGGCAATCGCAGAAATCGTATCATCCCCCAATAGTTCAGCAGTATGTCCTCTACCTCCTAGTGGATACCAACCTTGTACAACGATTCCAAGATTTTGAATATAGGGGATGACTTCATTTTCCTGATAATATGGATGGATTTCGTTTTGTATAAGAGCAGGTGTAATATCAACCTGTGGCAAAAAGTTTTCTAATTCTTCCACATACCAATTAGATAAGCCTATCGAATGGATCTTGCCATCTTTTACAGCTTGTTCCATTGCCTTATATGCATCAACATCATGGTCCCCAGGATGATGTAAAAGCATCATATCAATATAATCAAGACCCATACGTTCTAAAGCTTCATCAATTGCACTTGTTGCATTTAAAAACTGATTAGGATATAGCTTTGTGGTAACGAAGATTTCTTCTCTAGGCACATCAGATTCTCTAACGGCTCTACCTACTGATGCTTCGTTATGATACATATATGCGGTATCAACTAAACGTCCGCCATGATTCAAATGAGTCATTACCGAATGATAGCAGTCTTCATCTGAAAGGCTGTAAGTTCCTATTCCTAGAATCGGCATTTCATAACCACTATTCAAGAGTACAGTTCGTTCATCAAAATCAAATTTGCCGATTTGTTTCGTTGAAGTCTTACGCAATCCGTTAGTTTCAAGCCAAGTTGCGATTTCTTCTTTAGTTGTATTAGAAGAGAAACGTTGTCCATCCAACCAAGTTGCATGGTCTGCAAGAAAATGAAGTTCATGATCACTTGATCCTATATCACTACTCTGAGAAGTGCAGAATGGTAATATCGTTTTTTCTGAAAAATCGTAGCTTTCAAGAAAAGTGCTTATGATTCTTGGCGCCTGTCCATGCCAAATAGGATAGCCCAGAAGGATCGTGTCATATTGTTCCATATTCTTGATATTCCCTGATATAGCAGGACGTACATCCTTATCATTTTGTTCTTTATCCGCACGTCCATCTGTATAGTAAGCAAGATCTTCTTCTGTATATGGCTGTTTTGGCACGATTTCATAAATATCTGCATTCAGGATTTCTTTTGCATATTCTGCTAGATGTTTGGTTGTTCCTGTAGCAGAAAAATACACAACTAATGTTTTATTTGTCACTGTCCCATTTCCTTTCTCATTTGTTGAAACTTGGGCTTTTGAAGCATTATCTGATTGTTCTGATTTGTTGTCGCAAGCAGTTAGAGTTAACAGTGTAATAAAAATCATACATATCGTGATTGCTCGTTTCATCATTGTATCCACTCCTTATCTTTTTATCGCAAAGATAATCCAAAATCTTTTAATTCCTTCAATTTTTCCATTGAGCCATTCTGTTCACCATAGGCTGTAAACACGCCCATATCTTCTAAACCTAGGTAGTCAATAAAATCCCCTTTAAAAGAGAATAATGCTCCTTCATACATAGCATCATCACCAGAGCTTAAAATCATCGCAACTTTCTTAAGAAGTGGTGGTTTTTTCGGATAAGCAACAGAATAAAAGCGGTCGATCACACACTTCAATTGTCCAGATATACCGTGATAGTAAATTGGTGAAGCTATCACAAGCATCTCTGTTTCTGTTAAAAGATGATAAATTTCCTGCATATCGTCTTTTTGAACACAAGTACCATTTCCTTTTGTATGACAGTATTCACAGGCTAGACAGCCTTTGATTTTTTTCCTGCATACATCTATCACCGTTACTTTATGTCCTGATAATTCTGCACCTTCCTGAAATGCTGTTATCATCACTTTCGTATTTCCATTGGGACTTGGACTTCCATTCAGCACTAAAATGTTCATGATTTTCCTCCAATTGTCTTCAATATCTTTGCTGGCACTCCACCAACTATCCTATTTGCTGGCACGTCTTTTGAAACGACTGCTCCTGCTGCAATGATTGCATTATCGCCAATACTTATCCCTGGTAGTAAGGTAACATGTGCGCCAATCCAAACGCCCTTTCCAATATGAATAGGAGCAGGACGATTATCTGTTCTTTCACTTGGATCATGACCATGATTAATCGTGGCCATTACCACATTGGATCCAATCAAAGTATTGTCATCAATATAGATACCACCATGATCTTGAAAGTGACAGCAACAGTTAATGAAGACATTTTCTCCAATAAAGATGTTCTTTCCACATTCAGTATAAAAAGGTGGAAACAAGGAAAATGATTTAGGTACAGGTTTTCCTATCAGTTTAGAAAATAGTGTCTGAATTTCATCCATATCATGATATCCATTGTTTATTTCTGATGTGATCTGCATTGCTTCTGTTGCAAGTTGATGCATGATTTCATACATTTTTGATCCTCTGCTCACTACCTGACCTTTTTTTAAATAGTCTAAAACTTCTTGTGTTGTCATATAAAACAGTTCCTCAACTATCTGTATGATTTTTCAAAAATAGCTGCACAATCCTCATCATTTAATTCACAAGGATTGGCAAGGAACAATCCACCCATGGTTTCCCTGGCATTGATCGCTAAAGTCATACACTCTGATTTTTCAATTCCATAATCACTCATTTTTAAATCTGCAACACCGCATGCTTCCTGTAATGAAACAAGTGCAGTAATAAAATCTTCTGGTTTATTGGCATCTTTTATTCCCATTGCTTTTGCCATCTTAACAAACTGATCATCACAAGCATGTTTTTCAATAAAATAATCAGCAAATGCTTTTGAAATCATGATTAGTCCTGCACCATGAGGTAAATTATGGTGATATGCGCTCATTGCATGTTCCATACTGTGCTGTGCAGTCGTTGAGGTCAATTGCATCGCCATACCTGCCATCGTGCTACCATAAGCAATGTGCTCTCTTGCCTCTATATCCTTGCCATCTTTAACAGCACGAGGCAGGTATTTTGCGATATTTTCAATCGCAGAAAGAGCAATTGTTTCACTTAAAAGATTAATACCTTTGGACATCATTACCTCTGTGTTGTGAAACAATGCATCAAATCCTTGATAAGCAGTGTATTTAGATGGTATCGTAACCATAAGTTCTGGATCCACCAATGCCATTACAGGCGTAAGAATAGGATTACCAAAACCTATTTTTTCTTTTGTTTCTAAATTAGAGATGACACCCCAACAATTTATTTCAGAACCCGTTCCTGCTGTTGTTGTAATCGTTACGATTGGAAGTCCTGCTTCTTTTAATGGCAATGCTTTCCCTGTGCCTCCAACAACATAGTCCCAAAGATCCCCATCATTAGTCGCCATTGCTGAAATTGCCACTGAGCTGTCAAGTACGGCACCACCACCAAGAGCAACAATGAAATCACAATGATTTTCTTTCGCAAAGGCAGCACCTTCCATGACGATCTCACGAATAGGATTTTCCATAATCTTATCAAATACTACTGCTTCTATGTTTGCTTTTTTAAGTTGTTCAAGGGTACGATCAAGCGTTCCGTTTACCTTTGTTGATTTTCCATTTGAGGTAAGTACAATTGCCTTCTTTCCCGGCATTGATAACTCACTCAATTGATTCAGCATTCCTCTGCCAAAATAAAGATTTGTTGGATTATTAAAATTAAAGTTTATCATAAACAGTCCTCCTATATGGTTTCTTTTTGTAATTTATAAACTAAAAAATCTAGACAATCGATTTGTTCTTGCTCTTTTCGAACTTTACCGAGTAATTCATACTTATAGTTTTTAAGTAATGGCAACATATCTTGTGCATTTCCCTTTTTCACAAAAAACATGCATTTTAGAATAAGTGCTTCATCACAGCCCGCATCTTTTAAGTTTTGATATATCATACCTTGTCTATCTGTTGCTTCTGCCACTCTTTCACCTCCTACACTTTGATTATATTTTCCAAAACGCATTATGTCTAATACCTATAATTCATATCACATTATTCTTGACGAGAATAATGGTGATTGTTATACTGAGTATACTGTAGAATAGATCAAGGAGATGTCATATGGAAATACGTGTTCTTCGTTACTTTTTGGAAATCGCCAGAACCGGCAACATGTCAAGAGCCTCAGAAACGCTACATGTGTCACAGCCCACATTATCAAAGCAAATGAAAGAGCTAGAAATAGAGCTTGGAAAGAAATTATTTCGTCGTGCAAGTGTAGGTCTGATCCTTACTGATGAGGGAATGCTACTTCGAAAACGCACCGAGGATATTTTGGATATGATTGATAAAACAATGGATGAATTTGGGGCTCTTGATACAGTAACAGGTGGAGAAGTACATATTGGGTGTGCAGAATCTCATCAAATTAAATACCTGGCTCGCATCATAAAAAAATTCAGAGAGAATTATCCCCTATTTCACTATCATTTAACAAGTGGAAATACTGAACAAGTGATCGAACGCCTTGATAGAGGACTCATTGATTTTGCGGTAATCGTAGAGCCTCCTAATTTATCAAAGTATAACTATATCGAAGTACCTGAAACAAATGTATGGGGACTTGTTATGAAAAAAGATGACCCTTTAGCACTCAAGAAAAAGATTGAAATTCAAGATATCATAGGTCTTCCTCTGATATGCTCAGCTCAAGCTATGAAAGTGGATATTCCTAGGTGGTGTGGCGAATATATAGACCGTTTAAATTTATCTGGTACGATCAACCTTGCCTATAATGGGTCTATATTGGTGAAAGAGGGGGCTGGCTATATGCTGACCTTTGATAAATTAATCGATACCGGTATGGATAGTTCCTTGACTTTTCGTCAATTATATCCGACCCTAGAAACTAAAATGTATATCATTTGGAAAAAATACCAGGTATTTACACCAATTGCTGAATTATTGATCAATGAGATGAAAAATGAGTTAAAACAAACACAGTAACGATATAGCGTTGTTGTTTAGCGTTTATAAAGAAATAAATTTGACAAAAAAAAGGTTGTACCTGTAGCATCCATATTGCCTCGTACAACCTTATTTCTTTTATCGTTCCATCATACTGATGGATTCGATTCCTACACTTCCACCTCGTACAACCTCAATCGTCTTAAATTCTTCTTTCATTAATTTGATGACAGCATCATTTTTGGTAGCTGTTTGTACAAATTCCAACAACAAACTATCTCTACCATAATCAATGACCTTTGCTTTGAATGTTTGCGCAATTTGAAATAGCTCGGTTTTTTCTTCTAAAGTACAGTTTTGTACTTTTACATATAAAATTTCTTTCATTCGTACAAAGATATCTGTAAAATCAATCACTTTGATTACTTCAACCAATCGATTCAGCTGTTTTTTGATCTGTTCGAATGTTTCATCATCACTAACCGTAGCGATGGTCATTCTAGATATGGTTTCATCCTCAGTGGTTCCTACAGTCAAACTATCAAGATTATAGGACTTTCCAGAGAACAAACCTGATATTTTCGATAATACACCTACTTGATTTTCTACATACAGTGATATCCATCTTTTTTTCATACCATTTCCATTCATGATATTCACGCACCTCTCTTATAATATGCTAACAATCCATGATCATATCCTTCAGTGTTCCATTTGGTTGTATCATAGGATAAACCAAATCTTCGGGATTGATCAAAAATTCAATGATGACCGGTGTTTTTTTACTGTTCATCGCTTCACGAAATGCCGGTTCTATTTCTTCCTTTTTACTAACTCGAATACCTTTTGCGCCATAGCTTTCTGCCAATTTCACAAAATCAGGAGTATATTCAGGACAGGATACTTCGCCACAACGATTTCGACATGCGGCACCAGAACGAAGACAAGTCATTGCATAGCGTTTTCCATAGAACAGTTTTTGCCATTGTCTTACCATACCTAAATTATTATTGTTGAAAATACAGGAGATAATAGGAAGTTCTTCTAATACCGCAGTTGCTATTTCCTGAATATTCATTTGCATACCGCCATCTCCTGAAATCGAAATCACAGGCGTATCCGGATTTCCTATTTTTGCGCCAATGGCACCAGGAAGTCCATAACCCATGGTTCCTAATCCACCTGACATCAACAAACGTTTCTTATGTGTAATTTCCAAAAATTGTGCTGTAAACATCTGATGCTGACCGACATCGGTTACAACGATAGCTTCTTCAAATAACCGATTGATCGTTTCAATGATATCCTGAGGTGTTAAATCGGATTTCTTTTTCATCATCAAAGGATGTTCTTGTTTCCATTCATTGATTTGCTCTTGCCATTTTGAAGTGTTGCATTCATCAACATATTCCAGCATCTTATCAATTGCTTCCTTTGCATCAGCTACGATCGGTATATCTACTTTAATATTTTTAGAAATCGCTGCGGTGTCTATATCAATATGAACAATATTTGCATTAGGCGCAAAAGAATGTAGTTTCCCGGTAATACGATCATTGAATCTGGTACCGATGGAAAATAATAAATCACATTCATTTACAGCCATATTACAAGCATAAGAGCCATGCATACCAATATTTCCGATATAAAGCGGATGAGTTGTCGGTATCGCTCCTCTTCCCATAATTGTTGTAATGACTGGCACATTTGTTTTTTCTGCTAATTGAGTGAAATCCTCATTGGCATGAGCGATATTCACACCACCTCCGACAAGAAACAATGGTCGTTTTGCTTTTTGAAGCATTTTGATTGCTCTTTTCAACTGTCCGATATGTACCCCGGTATAAGGCTTATATCCACGAATATTTACCTTATCCGGATAATTCGCATCTCCAAGCTCACCCATAACATCCTTCGGTAAATCGATCAATACTGGACCGGGTCTTCCACTAGAAGCAATATAGAATGCCTCTTTGATGATACGTCCCAAATCCTCTCTATTTCTTACAGTAACGCCATATTTTGTAATACTACGTGTGATTCCAACAATATCTACCTCTTGAAACGCATCATTTCCGATAAGATTTCTTGCGACCTGTCCTGTAAAACATACCAATGGAACACTGTCGTAATAAGCTGTCGCAATGCCTGTAACAAGATTGGTTGCCCCAGGTCCGCTTGTCACAAGACACACACCAACCTTACCTGTCGAACGTGCATACGCATCTGCTTCATGTACCAATGCAATTTCCTGACGTGGTAAAATAATTTTCATACAATTCTGCTTATATAGCTCATCACTGATATCTATCGTACATGCTCCCGGATAAGCAAAAATAGTATCCACACCCTCTTCCTGAAGTGCTTTTACCAATAATTTGTTTCCACTGATTTTTTTCATAAGCATACCTCCCAAGTTTTATTTCTTATACTGTAACACAATCTTCCTTGGATTAAAACACCTTAATTGCATAGAAATGTAATCGCTCCCACATTTTTTTGCATAAAATTACATTTATTTTGCCTTTTATCTATCATTTTTACATATCCTTGTGATCTGCATCATCATAAAACAAAAAAATAGCATCTCTATTAAAATGCTATCTTGATTAGGCTAGTCTTTCTTCCATAATCATCTCTTCAAATGCAAGCTTCTTTAACATAGGTTCCATCTTTTTGGAAAACATACCGATAAGTTTCCCTGTCAAAATTGCTGAAATCAAGGTACCCTCTCTTATCGCAATGATACCGCCAAAGGAAACAAGTGATATGATTGCTCCAACGGAAATAAACATACAATCAGATAAAATCTTACTTTTTGAAAAAGATAACTGAAATCTTTGCGCAACTGCCAAATTGAATCCTTCTGGTGCATTGGGAACAATATCCATCGTAATATATATGGTTGCCCCGATTGCACAGATCACAACTCCTATCAGCATCACAAACAGTCTACTTATATAAGCATCCGGCTGTAAGAATTGAAGCATATGACCGGTGAAATCCACAAAGAAACCAAAACATATACTAAAAGGTATTTGTAATAAATCTTTTTTCTTAAATTGATCTTTTAATAAGATCCATTGAATCAATACGAGTATGGTATAAGTACTGACTGTAATCGTACCTAAAGATATTTGAGATGCCTCACTAAGCGGATAGGTAAACGCCGATACCGGTGATATGCCCAAAGCAGATATAATAGACAAATTGATACCAATCGTAATCAAAAATAGCCCAAATAAATATAATAGAATACGTATCCACATCTTCATAAACAACACTCCTCTTCTTTGTTATGAATTCATTGTACCCTCGATATTTAACTATGTCTAATACCTATCCTGTATTCTTTTCCATGCCAAATAGGCATAAACTAGCTTAGGATTCATAGCTTTAAGATGATATAACTTCTTTTTGATAAAGAACTAGTACTACTCTTTTGAACCTTCCTAATACATATTAAATACATAGAAAACTCATGGTAAGATGTAAAATACCACCTAACATTATAGAATCTATACCTCTCACTTGAATAAAAAGTCCATAAAGTGTAGTCTTGATCGTCGTACCTAAATTGGTAGCTGCTAGGAATCATCCATTTCCAAATTCCGGCTCACTGTTCACTGTACTAGTAATCCGATATTGATTGATATTCTCGGCTACTCTTACCAATCCCCAAGCAAAAGTTATCATTCTCTCATAAAGAAAAGCGCAAAATAGATGATATAAGTATAAAGATAATGACGTTATATTTCATATCATCTTTTTATCTTAAACTTGGTTTCCCATATCAAAAGCTTCTTTGCATAGTTCAGGATGATTCAATAGTTCTTTTTTCGTATCCAAAGCTGTACCGTAAACCACGCCTTTTAAACTAGCCTTATCAAAGCAATCGATCCATCCTTGTAGACCTTGAATAGCAACATCCATAGCACTCTTTTCTTCATCTGCTGCAGAAGTCATTAAATAGATATCTCTAAATTGATAGTCTATCGGATATAAAGGATTGCTTCTATCTAAAAGGGTTTTCATCTGTGCACACATTGAATAAAAATAAATTGGTGTCGCAAATGCAATCACCTCTGCTTTCGCCATGTTAGAAACGATAACGTCTAGATCATCATGTTGGATACAATGTCCGTCTTTCTTCACTTGACATGCCAAACATCCTTTACAAAAAGACAGTGTTTTCTCAGATAGTGAAATAAGCGTTACCTCATTACCTGCCTCTTTTGCGCCTTTCGCAAATGCCTCAGCCAATCCATATGAATTTCCCATTTCTCTTGGGCTTGTGGAAATAACCAATACTCGTTTACTCATTTTTATCCTCCTCTAAATTTTTCTGTTTCAACACTTCTATCAGAATATGTATCATATCAGTACATACTTGTTTTCTTATACAGTGTCAAAGCTTATCTTTCACAAAGAACACTTGTATTCTAGCATCTGCATTTCTTCTATACAAATGCTTTTATTAAATAGCTTCCTATGTTTTACAAGCATAGTAGATTTTGTTATAATGCAACTATAGGAGGCGATGTTCATGGAACTAAGAGTCTTGCAATATTTTCTGGCAATTGCACGAGAACAAAGCATTTCCAAAGCTGCGGAATTTTTACATATTTCTCAACCCACATTATCCAGACAAATCAAGGACATGGAGGAAGAGCTTGGAAAGCAGCTGTTCATTCGAGGAAATCGTAAAATCACACTTACAGAAGAAGGAATGATCCTTCGCAAACGCTCCGAAGAGATTTTAAATCTTGTGAAAAAAACAGAGGATGAAATCGCAATAAGTGATGATATCAGTGAAGGAGATATTTATATTGGCGCAGGTGAAAGCCATGCAGTTCATCTATTGGCAGATGGCGCAAAACAACTCCAGATGAATTATCCGAATATTCGCATTCATATCGCCAGTGGGGATACCAAGGATGTTTTGGAAGATCTTGATAAAGGATTGATTGATTTCGGTTTGTTGTTTGGAACCATCGATAAATCAAAATATGAATATTTAGAACTTCCTCATAAGGATACCTATGGTATTTTGATGAGAAGAGATTCTCCACTAGCAAATAAAGAAGTCATAACACCAGAGGATTTATGGGATAAACCCTTAATTTGTAATCGTAACACCCAACATAATGAAAACGAAATCTTTCAATGGTTAAAAAAGGATGCATCAGAAGTAACTTTGATTGCATCTTATAATCTTTTGTATAATGCTTCCATCATGGTAGAAGCGGGTATCGGGTATGCCTTCGCTTTAGATCACATTATTAATGTGAGCGGTAATAGCTCTTTGTGTTTTAAACCGCTATCTCCTCAATTACCGACTACTATGTTCTTTGTTTGGAAAAAATATCAGGTATTTTCTAAGGCCGCAGAAAAATATTTAGTACAAATGCAACAGATTTTATCATCATGATACCAAAAACGTAGGAACTCATAAAAATCCTATGTTTTTATTTTGTATTTAATAATTCAAAAGTCACGGTTACATCTGTTTTTCCTAAAGCCTGTTCAAGCCCTGTTGGATCATCGATCTTCCCTAATTTTGTATAAGGAAAAGTTGTAACGAAATCTTTATAAAACAAGACTAGACAGTCATCATTATATAAATATAAATCTCCTGTATGGATTTGGGAAACATGTTGTTGTGATTGGGGTAACCCTTCAGAAAATTCATAATATTTTTCATTTCCATGTAATTCCTTCATCATCACTGTCATGGGAAATCTTTTTAATAAAGCTTGTACTGTTTCATTATCATATAAACTTGCGGTGACTCTTTGTTCACCAATGCTAAGCTGTATTTTTCTCATGTGCTCTCCCTCTTCATTTTGTTTGATTGCATCTACTTTTTCGATTGAGATAGTTCCATTGAGTTGTGATATATGATCTCTTCCTGATATCACTTCACCTAATTCATATAAACCATCTGCGGCTTCACTTTCACCATAAAACAAAACCACATCTCCCCAAGGCTCATAATAGGCAATCGTATCGATCGCTCCCTTTGAAAAAGGAGTGTCCTTTATATCTAGCTTTTCAGGTGGATATAATATTTTTTCATTATCTCCATAATTTTCAACTTCGATCGTTAATGGTAATTGATCATAAAATGATTTTGCTGCTGGTGAATTATTTAATTCTAATATCATAATTTGATTTTGATTTCCTTCTATGATGACTTGCTTACTGCTTTCAATCTTTTGTTTTTCCGGCATGGACTTATCACACCCACTACATATGGATAATAGAAACAAGACCATATACAAGAATCTTAACTTTTTCATAGACATCCTCCTCTCTCTTTTTCATTATAGAATCCAAATATCCTACTATCAAATACTTAGTTTGTATGTTGTTTTATAACCGAAAAGCATAGATGTTATAGTAACACGAACATCAGTAATTAAAAGCGATTACTTATATCTATTGATATCAATTAAATTCTTATTTACATATAAGTAAATTACATATATCATGTATAAGAAAGTGTTATTTTAGTTGTGTCATGCTAAATCATACAACTTAATTTACTAGGAGGTTATTTTGATGCAAGATAAAGTTAGAACGTTTGTTAATGATTACTCAGTTAATCATAATGAAAAAATATGATATATTGATTTAGTAAGTGAAATAGGTGAATTAGGAAAAGAAATACTAAAAGCTACGGAGTATGGAAATAAAAAAGTTATTACGAATACAACTAGCATAGAAGAAATGGGAGATTGTTTATTCTCTATTCTAGCCTTATGTTGTGAAATGAATATAGATGCAGAAGAAGCTCTGAATTTTGCATTAAATAAGTATAAGCAACGTAATGAACTCAAAGGAAATATTGGTTCAAATACGTAATCTTCTATATTTAACAAGATGGTAATTATAACCCAGAATCAATGAATTTT
Organism: Hoskinsella mucinilytica; assembly: GCF_045223415.1. Classification (NCBI taxonomy): domain Bacteria; kingdom Bacillati; phylum Bacillota; class Erysipelotrichia; order Erysipelotrichales; family Erysipelotrichaceae; genus Hoskinsella; species Hoskinsella mucinilytica. Next base: position 17,596 of record NZ_JBEQZJ010000005.1, read on the forward strand.
CATTTATGCTCGTTTTCTCATATTGTACCATTTTTATATATCCAAAAAAAGAAGCAGATTTTCATCTACTTCCTTTGCTGATTATTATTTTTTTGATAAACGTGTTTTTAATATTTCTAAAGAATCACAGCTTAAAATATGTATGGTAGCTTCTTCTAATTGCTCTGGAGTTAGTGTTAATAACCACTCTCTTGCATCTTCATGATATTTGGCTTGAATCAATGCTTGAAGCGTTGTAATTTTTCCTTCAATTAATCCTTCATTTTTTCCATCAGCTTTTCCACTATCATACATCTCTTGCTGTATCGCTCTATCTCTGATTTCCGCAATCTCACTTTGTACTGCATACGACCATAGATCCTTATCATTTTGCAAATCATCATATTTTTTCATATACTGATCCACCACGCCTTCCTTTGCTTCCAGTATAGCATCGTATAACGTATTTATAAATAGGTAATCGTAAAAAAGAAGCAGATTTTCATCTACTTCCTTTGCTGATTATTATTTTTCTGGTAAACGTGTTTTTAATATTTCTAAAGAATCACAGTTTAAAATATGTATGGTAGCTTCTTCTAATTGCTCTGGAGTTAGTGTTAATAACCACTCTCTTGCATCTTCATGATATTTGGCTTGGATCAATGTTTGAAGCGTTGCTTGAAGCGTTGTAATTTTTCCTTCATTTTTTCCATCAGCTTTTCCACTATCATACATCTCTTGCTGTATCGCTCTATCTCTGATTTCCGCAATCTCACTTTGTACTGCATACGACCATAGATCCTTATCATTCTGCAAATCATCATATTTTTTCATATACTGATCCACCACGCCTTCCTTTGCTTCCAGTATAGCATCGTACAACATATTTATAAATAGGTAATCGTAAAAAAGAAGCAGATTTTCATCTACTTCCTTTGCTGATTATTATTTTTCTGATAAACGTGTTTTTAATATTTTTAAAGAATCACAGCTCAAAATATGTATGGTAGCTTCTTCTAATTGCTCTGGAGTTAGTGTTAATAACCACTCTCTTGCATCTTCATGATATTTGGCTTGAATCAATGTTTGAAGCGTTGTAATTTTTCCTTCAGCTTTTCCACTATCATACATCTCTTGCTGTATCGCTCTATCTCTGATTTCCGCAATCTCACTTTGTACTGCATACGACCATAGATCCTTATCATTCTGCAAATCATCATATTTTTTCATATACTGATCCACCACGCCTTCCTTTGCTTCTAGTATAGCATTATCGGCTTCGTTTTTAAATAGGTAACATAGTTTTTCTACATCTGTCATGTCCTTTACTTTTTTATTCAAATATTTCAGTGATGGCAACGATACAAAATATATGACCGCCATATCATTCTCTAACAATGGTCGACCCGTTTTTTTCATCATTTCATAGCGATTGATCAACTCATGATCTTCGTCCATTTCAAAATCCACAAAGATGATTAGATAGGTCGGATGGAAAGTGGTGTAATCATTTCCTCTATTCAATTGATCTAACATCATCCTCATCAAATACATAAAGAATCGCTTCTTTTCAGTAGCCACAGCACCATAGCTTTGCATTTCAATATTGTATTCTCGTCCCTCCTTGTCCTTGACATGCACATCCATGACAATTTTCTTCCCATCAAACGATATGGGAAGGTATTCTGTTTTTTCAACATAACTTTCCACTGGCTCAATACCTGTAATATCTTTGATCACAGTATCTCTGATATTACGAGATATTACATCCTCACCGGATAAAGCATACTTAAAACAGACATCATTACGATAACTAACTTTTACTTCATTTTTCTGCAAATCATTATTCATTTTAAAACCTCCTTTGTAAGTAAAGGTATTGCAGCCAAGAAACCCTTACATATATCTAATACGTAAAGAAGGTGAAAAATCCTAAAAATAAGAGAGAAAAATTTATGATATTTTCTTAAGATTTATGAATTACGACAAATACGGACAATATAACCTAATAAAATAAACAAGACACTCATTAGAATTTGATAATCATACAAATAAAACTATTAAGATTCCACATGCTTTTCATATTCATCTTAGGCATAGCTTTCTATTTATCATAAGTATTTGAAATAGAAACGATTGTAGCTATACTGAAATAGAAGATCTTCCATGGTAATTTTTTCTATCAACGAAACTCCACAAAACGATATTCCCTATGCTATACTAAAAGAAAAGGAGGGCGTCTCTTATGAGAAAGTTTTTTTCTATTTTCACTGTATGCTTCCTAATATTAGGAACATCTGGATGCATACAAAAAACCGACACCCAGAAGGCACAAACGGTTAATGATAAACAAAACAAAGAAGATACTGCCATAGATTCCAACAAAATATTGATTGTTTATTATTCAAGAAGTGGTAATACGGAACAACTTGCACAACTTATTCACAGCTATGTTGGTGGCGATATGATTGAACTTGAAACAGAAAAACAATATGCTGAGGATTATGATACCATATTAGAAGAAGCCGAAAAAGAACTGCAAGAACAAGCACGGCCTGCATTAAAAAGTACGATTGAGGACATCTCACAGTACGACTATATTTTCATAGGTTATCCTATCTGGTGGGCAGACACGCCTATGGCTATTCTAACCTTCATGGAAAGTCATAGCTTTGCGAATAAAACACTAATTCCTTTCTGTACCTCAGGTGGTGGTGGATCCGGTTCCAGTTTTGAAAGTATCACAAAAGCAGCAAATCAAGCTACAGTTCTAGAAGGGTATTCTATTATAGATACGAAGATAGAAACTGCGGCTCCTGAAGTAAAGGAATGGCTTAAAAAAATTGGTTTTTAAAATTATATAAAAACTGCTCAAATGTGGTGACACATCCAAGCAGTTTTTTTCATTTAATCTAAGTCATCTCCATTTGATGCAATTACCTGTTGATACCAATAGAAGGAATCTTTTTTATAACGATCTTTTGTTCCGTTTCCTTCATTATCTAAGTCTACATAAATAAAACCATAGCGTTTTTTCATTTCACCTGTAGATGCACTAATCAAATCAATACAGCCCCATGGTGTATAAGCTATTAAATCTACTCCATCTTCTATTGCTTCTTCCATAGCCTTAATGTGGCTTCTTACATATTCAATACGATAAGGATCATGAACACTTCCATCTTTTTCTAAAGTATCTGTTGCTCCTAAACCATTCTCTACAACCATAACAGGAATCTGGTAGCGATTATAAATTTCGTTTAGATAATAGCGAAGCCCATCAGGATCCATACCCCATCCCCATTCAGAATATTGAATATAAGGATTTTTTGCACCTAAAGATAAATTTCCAACACCATCCATTTCTACATTATCATGTGTTGTGACACAGCTCGTAGAATAGTAGGAGAAACTAAAGAAATCAACCTTACCCTTTAATAAATCCTGAGCATCTTGCGGTTCCATATTGAGAACGACTTCATCTTCTTTCCACACTCGATTCGCAAAAGCCGGATAAGCGCCTCTCACCATAACATCGCCACAATAATAGAAAGAATCTTGCATTTTCTTTTGTGTTTTTAATACATCTTTTGGATCACAAGTTAAAGGATAAGAACACATACCCGCAATCATGCATCCAACTTTAAATTTTGGATTAATTTCATGTGCACGTTGTACAGCTTTTGCGCTTGCGACAAATTGGTTATGTAATGCTTGATAATTTTCTTTCAATTCGTCTTTTGTTAAATTTGGCCAAAACTCTTTCACCATTAACTGATTATTAATCTCATTAAAGGTTAACCAATAAGTAACCAAATCTTTATATTCGTGAAATATCACTTCGCACAAACGACCAAAAAGCTTAATAAGCTCACGATTACTCCATCCTCCTAGTTCTTCTTCTAAATATAAAGGTGTATCATAATGCGATATTGTTACCAATGGTTCTATATGATATTTCCTTAATTCTTCCAATACACTACGATAGAATGCCAATCCTTCTTGATTTGGTTCTTTTTCAATACCTTTAGGAAAAATTCTTGACCATGAAATACTCATCCGAAACATCTTGAAACCCATTTCGGCGAATAATGCAATATCTTCTTTATAGCGGTGATAGAAATCTATTCCCTCATGATTAGGATAATAATAGCCATCTAAAACACATCCTTTTGCATCTTTAGGTAAGGATCCTTCAAATTGTGAAACTGCTCCTGTAGTGCCATCAGATAAACGATAAGTTATTAGACGTGATGTTGTTGCGGTTCCGCCTGTTGTAACATCGGTTCTAGCAGGGCCACGTCCTCCTTCTTGCCATCCACCTTCACATTGGTTTGCTGCTGTGGCACCACCCCAATAAAATCCTTTTGGAAAACTCATATTTTTATCCTCCTTAACATATTGCGGTGAGTAATTCTTCACCGATATTTACATGTTTTGTATTCATTTCTACAATATCCAAATAATTATCACTATTTGTTATGATGATTGGTGTTGATAAATCATAGCCTTTAGCTATTAAATCATCACGTTCAAAATTCAGTAGTTCTTGTCCTACTTTTACTTGATCCCCTTGTTTTACTAAAGCATGAAACCCTTCTCCTTCTAAACGTACTGTATTCATACCTACATGAATCAAGACTTCGCATCCATCTTCTGATACGATTCCAATAGCATGTTTTGTAGGAAATAGAGTTCTTATTGTGCCATTACATGGTGCTTTTACAACACCTTCTTCTGGAATAATGACAACCCCTTTTCCTAAAGCACCGCTAGAAAATGCCTCATCGTTAGAATCATTTAATGAAATAATTTGACCTTTCATAGGTGATACGATAGTTTCCTGATGGATTGTTTTAGGTGAATCTATTTTTTCAGGAGCTTCTACAACATCATCTTTATACATCATATAAGCAACAATAAATGAGAATACAAATGGAATCACTACCATAAGAGCAATAGGAAGTATCTCAGCACCTGCTGGATTCAATAATCCTAATAAACCGACAACTCCCATCCCTGCATAAGTATACGCAGTGATATTCGTTATGGCTACTATAAGACCTCCAATAGCACCACCGATACAAGATATTACAAACATCTTTATTCTAGGTAATGTAACTCCATAGATTGCTGGTTCTGTGACACCAAAAATTCCAGAAATAAATGCAGGAAGTGCTACTGATTTTAACTTCTGATCTTTTGTCTTTAGATATATAGCTAACACAACACCAATTTGAGCGAAACTTACGCAACTGGTAAATGCTAATATCTGACTTGGATGTCCCTGCATAAGTTCCATAAAAGGAAACATTACTAGTACACCATGAACACCAAACAATACCAATATCTGCCATGTACCTGCTAATAAAGTTCCTGCAATCAAAGGACTGATATTAAACAAGAACGTAATTGCTCCATTAATTCCTACACCGATTAAGTTAGCCAATGGCCCAACAATAATGAATGTCAACGGGAAACAAATTAATAATGTAATCAATGGTGTCGCAAAACCACGAAATGAGGATGGTATGATTTTATTAAAGAATTTAAAAAGTGGTGCGGCTATTGCTATGCCAAATACTGCTGGTAAAAAAGTAGAGGTATATGTAGCATTCACGACGTACCCAAATAAACTAATATCTATACCTTGGATAGCTGGATAACACAGTGCTGCAGATAGAATGAAACCAAATACAGGATCTATTTCTAGCTTTTTCGCTACATTATATCCTAATAATAATGGCATAAACCAGAAGAAACAATCTCCTGCTGCATTCAATAATGCATAAATACCGGATTCAGGTGTAATACCTACCATGGTCGCAACTACAAGTAGACCTTTGATAATACCACATGCACACATTAAATTTAAGGTTGGACCCATCGCTGCCATTACAACCCCCAAGATTCGTTGCATGACACTTCCTTTTGGTTTTACTTCTTCATCTGAATTAGTTGACACATTGTCTAATCCTGCTTCTTTACAAACTTCCTCATACACATAAGGTACGTGCTCGCCAATTACCACCATGTATTCACCCATGGCTTTCATTACGGTAATGACACCATCCAAATTCTTCAGATAGTCATCATCTGCTTTCTTTTCATCTAATAAATTAAATCGTAAACGAGTAACACAATGACGTAAACCAGTGATGTTTTCTTTCCCACCGACATGGGCAATAATATCTTTTGCTAAACTGTTATACTTTTCCATTTTTGTTTTCCTCCATTTTATAAAAAGTATGTAATATGAAGGTTAAGCCAACTTAATGTTACCATCCTATATGTGAAAAGTTTTCATATTCTATCTCATCACATCCTTTTCTTTTATTTCTGATCGATCATTTCTTCCTTTATATACCGCTCGCTGAACGTGAATAGTTAAATACAATTTTTCTTCATCAGTGAGCGTATACTGATATTTCTTTTCTAAAAACGTTCCTATTTTACATACACATTTATACGAAGTTTCATATTTTACTTTGACAACATCCAAGAAATCTAAATCATCTTCACTTTGATACTGTTTTTTTGCAAATAAGCGTCGTGCAAAGAATTTCAAATGTGTAATAAATCGGTAATAATAAGCAGATTTTGTATCAAACTCAATAGAGAAATAATACTTTACAATATTTGTGATATCTTGTATAACTTTGGTTATGTTATAGACTTCTTCCATATTTGAATCATCCATTTCTGCATTGACCAAATGGAGAGCAATATAGGCTGCTTCTGCTTCAGGAAGACGTACTTTAAAGGTTTCTTCGATAAGATCTAAAGACTTACAGCCAATTTCAAATTCTTCTTCATAAAATTGTTTGATATCCCAAAGTAAACCATTGGATATATTTACACCATCCAAAAATCTCTGCATAGTCGCATAAAGATGATCACTTAACGATATCAATAAACTATCATTCATCTTTTTTCCCAGATCGACCCATGCCATTTCAATGATCTTATTGGATGTTTCGATATATTCTAAGGGGATATCACATAACAATTGCTCTAATTGCTTTGTTAGTGTACTACGTGCCAAGATAAAGACTTTATTAATCATGGCTTGATCAATTTCATCACCAATATGTTTCTTATACCCAATGCCTTTTCCACAGACGATTTGTTCTTTTCCCTCATCATTAAGTGTGATTAATGCATTATTTGTAAGAATTCTTTGTATTATCATATTCTACCCTTCTTTCCCTTTACACATAAAAAACCTATTCACAATACGAAAAACAATCGTTTGTAAATAGGTTAAGCTCGTCTTGATGACAATTACCATCCTAATTGCATTTTTATAATAACACAAGAAATACCGTTATGCAAGCGTTTTCCTAAAATGTTTTCAACCATAAAAATTAGAATAAAAGTCAGAATATACATCATAAAGAAATAACCCTAACTTTTTAATAATTCTATTTCTTTTTCACTAGTAAATAGCTTTCTTCTATCAGATTGATCACCTTTTCAAAGGTAGCTCTTTGATTCAACATGACCGTTATCCAATATTTCTTATTCATATGGTAAGCCGGAAAGAAACTTTCATGATCTATCAAGCTCTCTATCGTTTCAGGTCTTACTTTCAGATTGATGACATCAATGACACCTTCTTTTTTCATTCCTAAATAACGATATGGAATTCTCATCATCAACGCAAACCATTTCTTAGATTCCGGTATCTTAAAAACAGCATAGGTTGGCTGATTATCCCAAGGATATTCAGGATCTACTTGATACGCCTCTTTCATATGAGAAAATATTTCATTTCTAAGTCCGATCGGTGTCATACATGTTTCTATGATATCCTGAACCACTACCTCAACTTTTTTTCTGATTTCTGTCACAAAGCTACCGGATGCTGAGGATAATTGAAAGGGTATATATTCCTCATTCAACTCTTTATCATACACATTCACACGAAACCTTTGATCATTTATTTCAATTTTCAGATATAAAGTTTCATTACATTCTTGTTGATAGGTATATCCATTCCTACTTTCACAAAAACCATAAGCTTTTAAGGCAGAAACATTTAATTCATAGGCATCTAAAATCGCATCCTTATTCATCTTTAACACCCTCTCTGTAAATCATTATATCTACTTTTGATATTATCTACAATGAATTCGTGTTGATTCTAATGCTCATCATGAATTTACCAATAAATAATTACTTGTATCTCATAAAATATCTTCTATAATGTAAGAGTGTTTAAGGAAGGATCGGTGATGATATGACAAAGTTTGATTTACATATGCATTCATGCTATAGCAAGGATGGCGAATTTACACCAAAAGAGCTGATTCAGATTGCAAAAGAGAAACAGTTACAATATGTTGCCTTAAGTGATCATGATTGTATGCGAGGCATTGATGATATGATAGAAGAAGGTGCTAAGCAACATATACAAGTTATTCCCGCAATAGAGTTTTCAACGCTATTCACTCCGGATATCGAATGCCATCTTTTAGGTTATGGATTTGATTATCATCAAGAGTATTTTATTCATTTACAGGATAAACTTCAAAAACTTTCCGATGATGCGTTTACGATAAGAGTTCAAAAATTTAAAGAAATTTATGGAATCGAAATAGATGAAAAGCAAATCATTGAAGAAGCGAATGGAAATAACCCTTGGTTTTTATTGTGTACCAAGATTTTTCAAGACCCGGCAAATGCGAATATCAAAGACTTCCAAGATTATTTACCGGGAGGTAAACGATCTGATCCTGCACCTGTCAATTTCTTTTGGGATCAATGTCAAAAAGGATCACCTTTATATGTTCATGTCGCATATCCTTCCTTTGAAGAAACTGTACAATTGATACATGATGCCGGTGGTATTGCCATCCTTGCACATCCTTTTCAAACCTTTTATCAAAGAGAAGATTTATTACAAATGGCAATCAATTATGGAATCGATGGAATTGAGGTCTACAGCAATTATCATGAGCCAAAACATAATCGATTCTATGAAGAATTTGCGAAAAAACATAACTTATTGATGACCTGTGGAAGTGATTTCCATGGTAAGTTAAAGCCAAGTATTCAGATGGGAGATTTTGGTGAAGAAGTCATTCATAGTGATATGATTTTAAACCGATTTTTAGATGCTTTAAAATAGATCATACAATCAGACATGAAAAGAGATTTCTGAAATGATGAATGAAACATACAGTCATTTTCGAAATCTCTTTTTTGCGTTTTTATTTTGTTTGCTTTATATATTCTTTTACATTCTTTTCTACAACACTGAAAGGTGCAGAACCACTTTTTAGAATTGCCTCATGGAATTCCTTCTCATTGAATTTATCCTTAAGTGCTTCTTGAGCATCCTTTTTCATATTTGCCATTTGTACATAGCCAACATAATACGAAATAAATGCAGTAGGGTTTGCTTGGACTTGATAATAGAAACTATCGATATCAGAAATGTCAAGACCATAATCTGTTAGGAATTTCTGTGTTTCTTCTTTTGTCCAGCCTTCATAATGAATACCAATATCCGCAAGGGCAATCAAACAGTCTTGATATACCATCATATTCTGATGTAACTTTACTACATCCTCAGATACGCCATCAAGGTATTTTAATACATATAGCTCTACATAGGTTGCATAACCCTCAGTATAACCAAGATAATTGGCAAGGCTGTTTCTCCATGGATCTTGGATATTCTTATAAGCATATCCAATCTGATACATATGACCCGGAACTCCTTCGTGAGCAACTGTTGAAAATGTTTCTAAAGATTGAACATCCAAAGCATCTTTTAACATATTTACACGAATTTGTTTTGGCGTCGTACCATCAAGTGCTGGAATATTAAAATATGCCGCAACACCACCAGATGCAAGATCTTCACCAATAGGTTTGATTTGATAGTCCAGATTACCTATTGAAGGGAAATCTTCTTTTATTTCTGTTTCAAGATCCTTCAACATACTTTCAAAATCTTCATATTTTGTTTTAATTTCGTCATTTATATAGGACTCGTATAATTCTGTTTGATCAGTGATGATTGACTGAAAATTTAATAAAGATGATTTTAACATACTCATCAATTCCTCTTTGACCTCTTTTACAGATTTATCCAAACCAGTAGCCTGTTTAAATAATAATTCATAATATTCTTTTCCATTTTTTATATGAGAAAGACCCATTGTTTGATTTTTAGATGGATCAAGTTCATCCATCACTTTCACAATATCACTATAGGTTGGCAAGAAATATTCTTGGAATACGTTCTTCAATTCCTCTTTATAAAATGATGTCTTTTCCTCCCCTAACTGAAGATGATCTATACTTTCATTAAGACCAATCAACACACTACTGTCTACATCTTCTTTTACGACCTTTTCACAATATTCCTTCACGTTATTGATATCCAACATCAAAGTACCCTTTTCTTCTTGTTTCTTTGTATAATCAAGAATACTGTCCATATATGGTCTTACCGATTTCATCAATTCTATGACATCCTTGACATCCTGTTCATTACGTAATGTCCAATCAGAAAACATAGTAGGAAGCTGTGTGTGCATTCCTGTCATGGATTCTAAAGGCATTGCCATATAATCAAACTTAGAATCATTCATCTCCAGAGTGTAATCCATCATAAACTTATAAATATCGTATGTGTCTTTCTGCTCATCTGTCAGTGCATCTCGATCAATTTTCGCAAAAGCTGTTGCTGAGCTGTTTGTAAGCTCTCTGTTTTCCTCAAAGACAGCCTCTGTCATTTCTCTGTCGATTTGAATCTTGGTTTTACTTGTATCCACCCCATAATTTTCTGGATGCTCCAAAATAATATGTGTGTTAGGATAGCTCATTTCCATTGAATCCACAAACTCTTGTTGCATAAAATCATCAAATTTTTTCTGTTCCTCAGCATAATCCTTCTGAGAGCATCCACCGATAGATAATGCCATCAAAACGGATAAAGTAAGAAGCGTGAGTCTTTTCGTTGTTTTCATATAATCTCCTCTCTTGTATTACCTACATTATAGCGAACAGTAATCGAAGAAGCAATTTATATTCGAAGGATATTCCTTTCATCGTGATATCATCTAGTGAATAGTCTATCTAAATATTTTGTATTCAATAATAGATTAACCGTGATAAACTCCCCTTGATAACATACTGCCCAATTATGAAACACAAATGGAAGCTGTTTTGCTTTTGTAACACTATCTATTGGTATTAGATGATATGGTAGCTGTTTTTCTTCACAATACTTTTTGATGATTTCTAGATTTTGACAAATATAGGGACATTGCATACTGTAATAAACGCTTAGATCTTGATATTCGACTTTATGATTTTTTACGGTAGGCATAAACTTAGGTTTATTTCCATCAAAGGAAAGCGCAAGTAATTCATAACCATATGTTGTGGTATCGACAACTTCAAAACCAAAGCTCTTCGCAAACGCTTGATCTGTAAGCCAAGCCTTTTGTTTTTTGGCACCTAATAAACAAATACCGGATAATCCTTTTTCCATAGCATCACGGATACATGATTGCATTAATAATTTTCCATATCCTTTTCCTTTTAAGTTACCATTGACCCATAAGCAATAAATATATAGATAACGCTCTCCTTGAATCGGAACCCATGCGGTTTCTAAAGGTGCATATTCGATAAAAGCAATGCCCTCTACATTTAATTTGCGAAATACATGTCCTTCTTGAAATCGGTCTATCAACCAGCGTTTTTTGGCTTCAATACCTTGATGTGGCTTCCTTTTACGTATGATACAACACAGATGTTCTTCTGAGATATTATGTTCATTAACATCTATAAACTTCGGTATGATTTGTTCCATATGGCATTCTCCCTTTATTTCTTATGTATTGGTCTAACATATTTCCAAGATCGTTTTGGATCATAGTAAAGATATAAGATCCTTCCCGGTGTGGTATCGTATTCATATTCACTATTTTCAAAATCATACTCTGCCATTGCTTTTTCCATTTTGGCTTCTAACTGCTGTTTCTCTTGATCATAATCAAAGGGACCGTGTTCAAATACGATATATTCAGCTTCAAAGATATCGATCATTTGCATTTGTGAGGGTATTTCACCTTGATAATCATAAGGAAGTCGTGCCCCATAACACTCTGATCGTAGAAATCCCCAATCACATAGCCTTCCATTTGGATCACTGATATATGCGATAAGCTGACCACTTCCACTATTCGCTTCACTATCACCAAAATCGTCCAGTTTTCCTTTGATACTGTCCAATAAGCCACAAATGGTTTCTCTATCTTGTCCCGGAATCAAAGCCTGTTTTTGCCAAAAATCCCAATAACCATTGCTTTCATCATTTTTGATAAATAGAAATTTATGTGCCGGTATGGTGATAAAATAGGTCGTAATCGCTTCGTTTGATGTGAAATTTCCTATTTCTTCTTGACCTAAAAGATAACGATCAAAAGGATTGAGCTTGCTACGAAGTACGATTGGCTTAGGATCTTTACGATAGGCACTGGGAGATATACCATACGTATGTTTAAATGCTCTGGAAAATGCTTCATGTGTACTAAAACCATAGGAAAGTGCGATATCTAAAATACTTTTCTGACTATCACGTAGTTCCTTTAACGCAAAAGCCAATTTTCGTTTGCTTAAATAATCACGAAACTGCATCCCTGAGATTTCTTTGAATTTTCTTGTCATATGATATTCAGAATAACCAAATTGTTTAGATAGATAGGTTAAGGTCAATGCTTCATCATCATACTGTCTGATAGCGTGATCGATTTCATCTACGATCGTTTGCATTCGTTTGTGCCATTCATACATAAAACATTTCACCTCATTCATAACTATCATGATACTTGATTTTTTCTTACATTACTTGATTTTACTTGCGCATTTTCTTTCCTTTTATTCGATTTTTTCAATGGTTACACTGGTACCGTTCATGATGACACCGATCATATCACTACGAAACATCGTATACTCAATATCTACTCCTATCAAAGCATTGCCTCCTGCTTTGATACAGTTGCTAACAATACGTTTTTTGGCATAAGCTCTTGCTTCTTGTAGCTTATCAGTAAAACTTTCGGATTCTGCACCTAACATATCTGATATTGAGGCATTCCAACTACTCAAAAAACCTGTACCTAATACACTTTCTCCACTTACTACACCATGATAGGCAACAATGTGATAGCCTTCAAAGCCAGGGCATGTTGTCATCATAAAGGTTTCTGATTCATCCACTTTCTTTTTTACTTCCAGTTCTTCTTCCCTTTGATCAAACCATAGATCCACTTGTTCGATAACCTTTTGCGGATATCCTTTTTGTTGCATTTCTTTGATGGCAAGTTCGTGTTTTTGTTTTAACTTCTCCTGACTTTTTGCGCCTCGCCCATGAGCGAAAGCATCTAAGCTTTCATAACAATTACTACAGAGTACTACATCATTAAATTTTGTTGCACAAGTTCCTAAACCTTCTGCTTTCTTACCACATACATCACAAATTTTTTTCATATCGATTACACCTCTCTTTATCATTATAAAGCTTTTTTTAGAAAGAAGCCATCCATTCCATCATGTGTCACATATACGTTTGATAAATATATAAAAAGTAGCAGTTTTACGAAATAAAAGCTCTTTTTATCACAAAATCATGGGAACTTGTGAATTCATTACCAAATGTTATGAAAAATCATGTATAATAAAGATATGACGATTACATGATGTAATCTCTTACAAATTAAAAAAAAGATAGACTGGTGAGGCTATGCAAACGGAATCAAACAAACAACAGAGCCATTATGTGCTAGAAGCAACATGTGGTAATCTTACATTATTGTTTCCATTAGAGATGATGAAAACCATACTTTCAAAAAATGATATTCAACCATCAGATAAAAATAAGCATTGTGTTATCTATGAAGATGTGGAATATCCTTTCTACTCTTTGTCTGCGCTTTTTCATCGCTTACCGGCAAAAGAAGAGCTTTATGCGATCGTTACGCAAATAGAGGGAAAAGAGCTTATTGTATATCTAGAACATATCGAGATGGTAAGATACCTTGATAAACAAGTGTATGCACTTCCATCTTATATGAAGATAGATAACTTGAATTATCTTAAGGGATGTTATCTTCTAGAAGATAACCGTATAGCATATGAAATAGATTTCACCAAACTGATAGAAAGATGTTATCCATAATCTATGGAAAGGAGAACCATGAAAGAGGACGAGTGTAGAAAGTTAGATACGCTAACCAATTTTTTTGTATACGATAATGCATGTATCGAAATCGCCAAAGCTTTACAAGGTGGAAGAAAAACAGATACTGTATTTTTAATTCGCTCTGGCGATTGGGATCAAATGAAAGCAAACTATGGTGAAAAAAATGCAAATCTTTCTCTTGCGAAGTTTTCCTTTCTTTTGACCAAAGTATTTCATAAAACAGATATTTTTGTCAGAGTAAGTGCTGATACTTTTTTTATATAATTTTGGTTCTATGAATACCTTAGATATCAAACGAACCCTTCAGCAGCTTCAAGTTTCCATCGATCATTCCGATTTACTTTCCAAATGTATGATCATCCAACACTTTCATGTTGGTGTTTATCATGTGGATGAAGAAAAAACCTTTGATGAATTGCTAAGGAAGACTCAATCCTGCCTTGATGTCGCAAAACAGACACATAGCATGCTTGTCGTTGATGATACCACACAGATACCGAACATCTCACGTTATCCTCTTACGATTCCTGAATATAAATTGGATTCACAAGATGTAGATACGTTATATATCACGGATATGATGAATTTTCTGTTTGACTGTTCTGATTTATCTTTTGGTATCGAAATGTTACTTTCTCGTATGTGTGACTATTTTAAGACCCAGCAAATTTATGTAACAGAAAAAGATTGTTTTGATGAGGGTTATACCATCACTCATGACTGGTATCGTCAAGATGTTTTATTGGAAAACGATAATTTTAAAAAAGGACCTTTATCGATTGGAAATCGTCATAAAGAAGTGTTTGATGAAAGAGGTCTTTTGGTATGCAATCAAATAAGTGATATGTTCAAACACGATGTCTTTATGGCATTAAGAGCTAAGATCAGAGGAGCACAATCACTTCTTCAAAGTGCTCTATATGATAATGGAGAATACATTGGTTATATTTGTATGATCGATAGCAAAAAGGAACGTGTATGGACTGCCAAAGAAATCGCAACTTTTTCTATGTTATCCAATATCGTGACAACCAATATTCTACAATTAAGAGCACAACGCATTCATCAGTTGGTTACCAATCGAGATCCTTTGACCAATGCATGGAATTTAAATAAATTTACTTCTGTTATGGCACAAAGACAGTATTTCTATCAGGATCAACATAAGGCTTTGATTACAGTAGATATTAAGAACTTTAAATTTATCAATTCTGAATATGGCTATCAATATGGCAATGCAATCTTGATCTCGATTGCTCAAATCTTACACTTATTCATAGAATCAAATGAATGCTATGCGAGAATTGACAGTGATACTTTTGTGTTATGTCTTTATTATAAAGATTTAGATCGATTGAAACAGCGAATAACTTCTTTACTTAAAAAGTTAGAGCGTTGTTCTATCAGTTTTGAAAATAAGGCCAGAATTTTATGTATGGCTGGTATCTATTTATTTGAACGTACAGATAAAACAGTAGCCGAAATGATCGATTATGCAAATATGGCTAGAAAGTCTATCAAAGATTCTCATAAAAGCAGTTATGCTTTCTTCAATAATGAAATTGAAGCACAAAACATAAAAGAGCATCACTTATCGCAAATCATGAAACAAGCATTACAAGATGAAGAATTTGTTGTATATTATCAACCTAAAATCAATATCAAAACACATCGTTGTATAGGTTTGGAAGCATTAATTCGTTGGTATCGTAGTGAAAATGAAATCATACAACCAAATGATTTCATCCCTTTATTCGAACGAAATCACTTTATTTTAGAACTGGATCTCTATGTATTGAAAAAGGTTTGTATGCAAATCAAATCATGGATCGATCAGGGATTAGAACCTTTGCCTATTGCGGTAAACATTTCTCGTGTTCATATGGAAGATTCACAGATTGTACATCAAATCGTGAATATTTGTGACTTATTGCATGTGCCAAGGAATTTGATTGAACTGGAAATCACAGAAAGTGCCTTCCTTGAGAATGAGGTAGTTGTCATACAAAAGGCAATGGAATTAAAGGCCGCAGGGTTCTCTTTATCTATGGATGACTTTGGGACAGGCTTTTCTTCCTTAAATCTTTTAAAGGATCTTCCCGTAGATTCCTTAAAACTGGATCGTGCGTTTTTCCTAAAAGACAGCAATCATCGAGAAAAAATCATCCTCAGTAATATCATCAATATGGCAAAACAGTTGAATATGGAGGTTATTTCCGAGGGCATTGAAACAGAAAAGCAAATCAACTTCTTAAAGGAAATCGGTTGTGAAATCGCACAAGGTTTCTATTATTCTAGGCCGGTGCCCATCAAACAGCTCTTACCACAGCTTTGGAATGAATTCTCTGGAGGAAACGTGTGATGAAAGAAACCTATTTACATTTTCAACAAGGTGAACATCATTATGCAATGGAGAACAATAACATACTGCGTATCCTTCCGGCAACTGATTTATGGGAGCTTCCTATCAAAGAACCTTTTATCAAAGGAATCGTTCTTGTAGATGAGCATTTGACCGCCATCATTGATACTGAAGAGATCCTATTTCAACAGCCTACAAATAGCGCAGCTTATTATATTATCGTAGAAGCGCAAAAGGAATACCTAGGATTATGTGCTGAGCATATCTATGGTACCATAGCAATCAAAGAACAAGCTTGGTGTTTAGAAGAAAATGGAAGTTTGCCATTTTCCTGTAACATTCATGATCAAAAAATATATCATCTACAATTGGAGGATCTAGATAGGAGGTGACACCATGATTCGATTGACGGATAATGAATTTATCTCACTTTGTAATTTTATGAAAAAGAAGTATGGCATTAATCTTGAAAAAAAGCGTGTTTTGATCGAATATCGATTAATGAATGTGTTATCTCAATTAAAGGTGAAAAGCTATACAGAATATATGCGACTCATACAACAGGATACCAGTGGAAAATTACAAGAGGAATTGATCAATAGAATAACGACCAATTATACTTTTTTCATGAGAGAGCCTTCTCATTTCCAGTTCATCGAAGAGCGTATCCTTCCTCATGTGGATCAACATCTTCCGATGCATATCTGGGTGGCAGGCTGTTCCAGTGGACAAGAATGTTACACCCTTGCGATGTATCTTGAGGATTATAGAAGGAAGAACAAAACCTTACCTAAAGTTACGATTACCGCAACAGATATCAGCACGAAAGTGCTTGCACAGGCAAGAGAAGCCCGTTATCCTATCGAAGCCATGGAAAAGCTTCCGAAACATTGGCAACATCATTATTGTACCGTAATCGAAGATGGTACGATGTTTCAAATGAAAGATAACATAAGAAAACAGGTAACCTTCTCTTATCACAATCTCATGGAACCTTTTCGCTTACATCAGTTTCATTTGATTCTTTGTCGTAATGTATTGATCTATTTTGATGAGGCCTCCAGAAGTAAAATTTGTCACAGCTTTGCGAATTGTTTAAAAAAACAAGGTTATCTTATTTTGGGACATGCGGAAATGATGCCGCAAAGCAATCCGGATTTTGAATATCTGAAATCTTCAGTGTATCGATTGAAGGAGATGAATGGAAAATGAATCAACTGCATATCTTATTGTTTCAAAAACATGTCCAAGATGAAGCAGCGCTTCCTGCATTATTAGCAACTGATCATAGCTTAGCCTTACACATTGTTCATTATGCTTCTTCTTTACAAGAACGTATAGAGCATTATCCTATCTATGGCTTACTATATGAATGTGATGTGTTGGGTAGTGAGGAGCTAAACGAGGTTACGCAAATACAAGCACTTAAGATGCCTTACCTATTGCTTATCAGAAAAAAAGATCCTGATGTAGATATCTCTCATATGATGGATAAGGTAATCATAAAGCCGGAAAATCTTACATCACCTACTTTTGTCAATAAGCTTCTTGTGATGGTTAAAATGATGAGAGATATGAGTGAGGAACAAAAAAAGCCCCTACACATAAAGAAACTACCTAGTATCAATGTCATAGCCATAGGAGCATCTACAGGTGGTCCTAGAGCATTGGTAGAAGTATTAAAACATTTACCCGATACCATTTGTGGAATCGTCATCGTACAACATATGAGTGAAGGCAATTCCTATGCCTTTGCGGATTATTTAGATCGTCAATGTGATTTAAACGTTCAAATTGCAAAAGAGAACGATCTGATACAAAATGGCAATGTCTATATTTCAAAACAAAAAAAGCACTTCATTATGAAAAGAGAATCAGATGGCTTTCATTTACATTATATACAAGGAGAACGACTTCATTGTGTTTGCCCATCCATTGATATCCTATTCGAGTCGGTAGCTACTGCTGCCGGTTCCTTGGCTGCGGGTATTTTATTAACCGGTATGGGAAGTGATGGCGCAGTTGGATTAAAGAAAATGAAGGATGCCGGAGCTTTTACCATCATACAAGATTCCTCCACCAGTGAGATCTACAGTATGCCAAAGGTAGCGAAAGAGCTTCATGCACACAACAGAGAACTTGCCCTTTCTGACATCGGGCCTTGTCTGATTCAACATTTCACAATCACAGGAAAGAGGAGATAGAGAATGGAAAAAACAATCATGATCGTAGATGACGCATTGTTTATGAGAAAGCTGATCATCAAAACTTTAACAAAACATGGATATCATCATATTATTGAAGCTACCAATGGGGAAGAAGGCATTTCTCTTTATAAACAACATCAACCGGATATTGTCTTATTAGATATTACAATGCCTGATAAAACAGGAATCGATGTGTTACAAGAGTTATTGATGTTAGATGCCGATGCAAAGGTCATAATGTGTTCAGCGGTCGGTCAAGATAATATGATCGCCAATGCATTGAGGATAGGCGCAAAGGATTTCATTGTGAAACCTTATAAAGATGAGCAATTGATCCAAATGATCGACACTTTGATAATATGAAAACAGATACCTTAACGATACAGGTTCAGGACACTATGCATGAACTGGGTAATATCGGAATTGGCGCAGCAGCTACGGCTCTATCCTCAATGTTGCGACGATCCATCAAAACATCTACCTCAACGTTAAAACCAATCGATCATACTTATTTATCTGAGGAAACACAAATGCAAGATGAAGTGATCGGTATCCTTTTTCCCTTTGATAAAAACATTCAAGGCTTTGGCTTATTCCTCTTAGAAAAAGAATTCGTAGAGAAGATCCTAAACAACTTAGCCTTTTCCCATTCAGATTTTTCAAATTTAGATAAAGAAAGTATTTCTATCTTACAAGAAATTTGCAGTATCATGACCTCTTCTTATCTAGAAGCAATATCATCAGAAACAAAATTGAATATACGAATTCAATTACCTGCTGTATCCATGGATATGAAAGGCTCAATCATCAATGATGGTTTATCTTACATCCTTCAACAAGGGCAACCGTCTTATCGCTTAGATCATGAATTCAGTATTGAAAACGGTTGTATCAATCATCTGATGTTTATGCTTCCGCAAGAATGTATCCTTACGATCATGGATGCTTTGGAGGTGAAGCTGACATGAAAGAAATTATCGCAAGACCCGGTGAATTGATCATCGATACAGGTGAATCTGTCATTACCTCATATGCTTTAGGTTCCAGCCTTGGTATTTGCTTATATGATGCATCTCATCAATTAGGTGGATATGTCAATAGTCTTCTTCCGATAAACACATCAAAGGATTTTGATACCAAGTATGTGAACAGTGCCATTCATTTATTATATGAGGGAATGTTACAGCGAGGTGGGGATCCTAATCAAATCCAAGCAAAACTCATTGGCGGTGCTAAATTGTTTCGATTACCTGAAATAGAACAAGAAGAGGATATCGGTAAATCCAATATCCGTTCTGCCTATCATGCTTTGATGAAACTTCATGTTCCTATCATCAGTGAAGATGTCGGAGATTGCTATGGCAGAAGCATCCATTTTCATTTAAAGGATGGATTGGTCTATATTGAAACAAGAAATAATTATTTATATCATATTTGAAAAAGGACGGTAAAATAAGATGATAACCTATTTAAAGAATCTAAAAATCAGAAATAAGCTACTACTTAGCTTCGCCATTGTATTGATATTTTATATATGTACGGTTGCGACAGCCGTGGTAGGTGTACGCAATATTACAGAAAGCTTTGGTAATTTTCACAATATTTCCTATAAGATCGTAAATGAATCTACAAGCTTTCGTCTTAATCAATATATCGTAGGACGAGATATGTTACAAATTGTTTATAGAAGAGATGTTGTAAACAATGAAGAAGATTTTGCGGAAATGAAAAGAAGCATTAACAATGTTGAACAAGCCATCGCTAATTTAGAGGAACTATATACAGATACAGAAAAAATGGCAGAGATGAAAGCCATGTATGAAAATTTAGTAGGTCCTAGAGATAAGGTCGTATCTTTGTTGGAAAACGAAAAATATGATGAAGCAATGACGGTTTATCAAAATGAATATGAACCTGAAGCAAGACAGGCCAGAGCTTTCCTTCGTGACATGGAAGCCACGACCAAGGAAGAAGCAACCACATATTATGAAAGTAGTGATCGTAGCGCAGACATCATGTTAAAAACATTGGTCATACTTGCGATCATTACCATTATCTTTGTAAGTGTCGTTTGGTATATCATTTCCAGAAGCATTACAAAGCCATTGATAGAATTAAAGAATGCCGCTAAAGAATTATCTGATGGAAATCTGCATTCTGAAATAACGTATACTTCTAAAAGTGAGTTGGGAATACTTGCGGATAGTATGAGGGAAACCATTGCGACATTGCGCACTTATTTAAATGAAATCGAACATTGTATGACCATGCTTGGTAAAGGTAAGCTGAATTATAAAACCAATATGGTCTTCAAGGGAGATTTTGTAATGTTAAAGACATCCTTAGATAAAATCTCAACACTGTTAAGTGAAGCAATGTTAAAAATCAGTAATTCCGCAGAACAAGTATCCGGAGGTGCTCAGCAGATTTCTAATGGAGCACAAATGTTATCTCAGGGCGCAAGTGAGCAAACCGGCTCTATTGAAGAGCTTGCGGCCAATATCAATGAAATCTCCGATAATGTAAAAAACAATGCGAACGATACTGTAGCGGCTAGTAATCTTGCGGATGCGGTAGAACAGGAAATATTAGACAACAGTGAACAAATGAAGGCTGTTACAGAAGCAATCAATGACATTCGTCAAACCTCTATGAATATTACGGGTATCGTAAAAGAAATCGAGGATATCGCATTCCAAACAAATCTATTATCTTTAAATGCCGCAGTTGAAGCTGCACGAGCAGGTGATGCAGGTAGAGGCTTCTCTGTTGTTGCATCTGAAATCAGAAAGCTTGCGACTAAGACAACGGATGCTAGTAAGATTACTGCGGATCTGATTCAACAATCTACAAAATCCGTAGAAGAAGGTAGTGCTTTGATCGTTTCTACAGAAGAAAGTCTCAAACATATCGTTGATGGAGCTCGTAATGTTGCCACAAAGATCGAACGCATTTCTCAAGCAAACATTCAACAAGCAAATTTCATTGTTCAGATTCGTCAATCCATTGAACAAATTTCCGATATCGTACAAGGCAATTCCGCAACCTCTGAAGAAAGTGCCGCAGCTAGTGAAGAACTTGCCGCACAAGCACAAATCTTACGAGATCTAGTCAATCGTTTTGAAATACAAGAAAGAGATGAGATATAAATATGTTAGCGAAAATACTAATCGTAGATGATGCAATGTTTATGCGTACCAAATTGAAAGATACACTTGAATCCGCAATACCTTGTGAGTGTTTAGAAGCTAAAAACGGACAAATAGGTTGTGAATTATTTGAAACCATGCATCCTGATTTGGTCTTACTTGACATTTCTATGCCGGTCATGGATGGCATTCGTGCCTTAGATATCATGAGAAAACACGATAAGACGATTCCCATCATTATGTGCTCTGCAGCAGGTCAACAATCACAAATCATGAAAGCGATCGCTCTAGGAGCCAAAGATTTTATCGTAAAACCGTTTCAAAATGAACAGATCATCAACGCAGTAAAACGTTATTTGAAATAGGAGGAATATTTCATGTTAAATAAATATTCTGATTTAAATGAAAATGCTTTGGATGCCTTAAGAGAAATCGGGAACATCGGTACAGGTCATGCGACAACTGCACTTTCTGCCATGACAGGAAAAGATATCGAAATCGACATTCCTCTCATACGTATCATTTCTTATAAAGATGCTCCTTCTTTGTTGGGAGGGGCTGAGGAATTCAAGGTTGGCATCTTACTACGTGTAAACGGCTTATCCGGTATCTTCATGTTTCTTTTAAATGAAGAATTCACAAAACAAATGTTGGAAACCTTACTTGGCACAAAAGTAGACGATGTGAGAAATTTAGATGAATTATCTAGTTCTGCCATATGTGAAACAGGTAATATTATGTGCTGTTCATACATCAATGCAATTTCTAAGCTTACCGATACAGAAATGACAGTATCTGTCCCTTCTATTTGCGGAGATATGGTAGGAGCTTTGCTAAGTGTTCCTATGATCCTATATGGCTATCAATGTGATGAATTGATGTTTATTGAAAATCGTTTTCAATTTGACCAGAAATCATTTGTCAGCCATATCTTATTCCTTCCTGAACTAGACGCATTAGAACACATGCTAATCAAATTAGGCATTCCTTATGAATGATCTTATTACGGTAGGAATTGCAGATGCACATATTGCTCATCATGATCAGACATTGGTTACTTATGCGCTTGGCTCTTGTGTCGGTGTCTGTCTATATGAAAAAAACAAACATATGGCAGGTATGGTGCATATTCTACTACCAACGCATTATGATGATACCATCATAAACCAACCATTTAAATTTGCGGATAGCGGAGTCACAAGATTAGTAACGATGATGATCCATAAGGGTGCAGATAAAAAAAGGATCATCGCCAAGATCGCAGGTGGTGCAGAGATGTTTCAAACAGAAGAAACCAAAACAGGGATAGGACAACGAAATATTACTGCTGTAAAAGAAACATTAAGAAAACTGCATATTCCCATCATAGCGGAAGATACCGGAAAAAACTATGGACGTTCTATTTGGTTTTCCTCAAAGGATGGTAGTTTAAAAGTGAAAACGGTCCAACATGGCATACAGTATATTTGAATTATGGGAGAGTGAAGATCATGAACAATATACCTAGATTATTAGTGATTGATGACAGTGAATACATCTGCCAACAAATCGAACAAATATTTAAAAATGAAAGCATAGAACTTCAAAAAGCACATGATGGTGCACAAGCTTTACAACAAGTTTCTAACTTTCAACCGGATTTGATTCTATTAGATGTCATTCTTCCGGATACGGAAGGATATGAGCTTTATCATAAAATCAAAGCCATAGATAAAAATCAGACTTCCATTATCTTTCTTACCTCAAAAGATCAAGATAGTGATATCGTAAAAGGATTTTCATTAGGTGCATGTGATTATATTAAAAAGCCTTTTCATAATGTTGAGCTGAAATCTCGCATTCAAGTTCATCTTCAAGAGAAAAAAATGAAAGATGAATTAAAAAAGATGAATGAAGAAATGGAAGCAAATATGAAAAAACTAAATGCGTTTGCCTTTCGTGATCCTTTGACCGGTCTTTATAATCGCCGATATGTAGAAGAAGAATTAAAACAAAAGATCACAAGTGATCAACGAGATACCTTTTTGTTGATGTGTGATGTTGATGATTTTAAACATATCAATGATGATTATGGTCATGAAATCGGAGATATCGTTTTGATCGGAATCGCAAACATTATGGAAAGCATCTCTTCTAAGGCCATTACGATACGATGGGGTGGTGAAGAGTTTCTGATCATTTTACATGGATTAAGCCATGAAGAAGCATTTTCCATGAGTGAACGTATTCGTAAAGATATTGAGAATTTCCCTTTCTATTCTAAACAAGCACCCTTTCGCTGTACCATTTCCATAGGTATCAGCACGTACCAAACAGATGTAAGCTTTGTTGAAAATCTAGAACATGCTGATGAAGCATTGTATATCGGAAAAAGGAGTGGCAAAAACTGCTCGATTTGGTATGATGAAACACAACAATAAAAGGCAGGTGCCAAACCATGAGTATATTTGATGAAGATCAGATGTCTATGCTGGATGTCTATCTATATGAAACAAATTCCTTATTTGAACAACTAGATACCATTTTAATGCGAACAGAGAAAAGCAATGCCTTTACCAAAGAGGATATTCATTCTATATTTCGTATCATGCATACAACGAAAAGCTCATCCTCAATGATGAACTTACAAGGGATTGCGACCTTAATGCATACTGCAGAAGATCTTTTCGCTATATTTCGAGACCATCCGACGAAACTACAAGGTTTTGAAACAGAAACCTTTGAGCTATTATTTGCGATATCTGATTTTATGCATCGTCAATTAGATCACATCAAATCGGATGATTATATACCGGATCCAACTACAGATTTGATCAATCAAACACAGACGTTATTAGAAGAACTCAATACATCACAAAAAGTCGATGATAAGACATCGATAGAAAAAGAAGCACCACGTATATCTTCCACAGGTATGTTTGTACGTTTGACTTTTGAAAAAGATTGTCGGATGGAAAACATTCGTGCATATATGATTTCAACGCAAATCAAACCTTTGTGTATCACTTTAGAATATCATCCTTTTGAATTAGAACAAAATCCTGAAACAGCTCAATGGATCCAAGAAAATGGCTTTTTCCTTCATTGTGAAACGAAACAACAACAGCAGATATTAGAAAAACTACATCGTGCATTATTTGTCGAAAAATGTGAGATCATTGATCGAGATACTTATCAAATGAGCATTCAAAAAAAGGAAAAGAAACCATCTAGTGCATCTATGGAATCATCTACTTCTTCTCTAGAGCCTTCTGCACTCATCCCGGTTCATGTATCTAAACTAGATCAACTACAAAATCTAACGGGAGAATTAATGATCGCAGAGTCTACGATGATTACCAAAATGGAAGAACTTGGTCAAAAGGAGCTTCTTCAACAGTTTGAACGAAGTTTTCATAAAACACTATTGGATATGGAAGAAATTGTTATGACAGCCCGTTTGGTGCCAATTGCACAAATAATGCCTAAGCTAAATCGTGTTGTAAGAGATATCGCTCATAAAGAACAAAAGGATATCAATTTTGTTGTAAAAGGAGAAGATATTGAGATTGATAAAGAAATTGTCGATAGCCTATTTGATCCTTTGATGCATTTATTACGTAATGCTGTTGATCATGGCATTGAAAGCAAAGAAGAGCGTTTATCCAATCATAAGCCCACAAAGGGAACGATTGAATTAAGTATTGAAAATACCAATGGTGAAATCGTCATTTGTGTTCGAGATGATGGATGTGGGATGGATATTGAAAAAATCAAAACAAAAGCACAAGAAAAAAATTTATGGAAACCGGATTATCCTTATCGTGAAGAAGAAATTTTTTCTTTCATCTTATTACCCGGTTTTTCAACCAATCAAAAAGCCAATGAGTTTTCAGGAAGAGGCGTAGGTCTGGATGTAGTGAAAAACATGACCGATCGTTTCAAAGGCCATGTCTCCATTTCAAGCGTTCCGCAAAAAGGCACAAGTTTCACGCTATATCTACCTTTAACTCTGACGATCATTGAAAGCTTATTATTTCGTTGTGGCAACAATACCTTCTCTATTCCTTCCCATCATGTTCTTCATCTGTTTGCCTATGATGAGCATGATCCTAATATCCTAATGGAAAACGGACATCAGCTCTATTTATACAAAGACAAGGTTCTTCCTATCCTATCTTTACATGATTTTTTCCAATTAGAAAGTCCACAAGCCACTACAAGAACCTTAATTTATGTAGAATCTTCCTCCTTGGAAGCATGCTTGATCGTAGATTCTATCATCAGTTATCAACATATTGTAGATAAGCCTTTACCTATGATGATCGGTACGGAATTCAAAAAACATACAGGTATATCCGGATGTAGTCTATTAGGAGATGGTAGTATTTGTATGACACTGAACACAGAATATTTATTAAATTGCTGTTTAAAGAAGAGGTGATGTTATGAGTGATTTGTTATGTTTTCATGCATTTGAAAATATTTATGGTATTCCTTTAGATATGGTACAGGAATCCTTTGATGAACAAAAGGTAACACCAATGCCTCGATTAAATCCTGTATTTACAGGATTATGTAATCATAAAGGTGTCATTTATCCCGTATTATCCTTTTCTCATCTAATGAATAAGGACATTCCGGATAAACGTTGTTGTATGTTACTTCTTCAAGTGGATAAATATCAATTGATCCTTCGTATGAATGATATTCCTTTTATCATTTATGAATCCACCTTAACGCAGGATACTCCCTACAACAACGATAATGGTAAAGTCATCATACATCGTTTATGTATGCAACAAAGTCGTTGTATTTATATATTGGATATGAAACAGACATTAGAACGATTGTTAGAGGATATCTTGACATAGAAAAAGCTATGAAATGATCATAGCTTTTTCTATGCTTCTAGTGTCAAGATCGTCTTTTTCTTGACAATTTGTAAATAAACAAAGGCTAGTACACTGACGATAGCTTCGGTAATCGGGAATGCCCACCACAAAGCATCTAAGCCAAACTGTTGCGCTAAGACATATACCAAAGGCAACAACAACACCATTTGCCTTAATAAGGTGACTACTAAGGATTTATTCGCATGATCCACTGATTGAAATACAGAACTTAACACCAAAGATACTCCCGCAAAGATAAAGGATAGACTGATGATTCGTAACGCAGGTACACCGATACTCATCATTTCCTCCTTCGCATCAAATAAATACATTAACTGTTGTGGGAATATTTGAAATATCATGGTACCTACGACCATGATCACACAAGCGATAAGAAGTGAAAAATGAATGGACTCCATGATTCTTTTTTGTTTCTTTGCGCCATAATTATATGAGATGATCGGTATCAACGCATTGTTCATTCCATTCACTGCCATAAACACAAACTGTTGTAGCTTAAAGTAGATACTAAATGCGGATACGGCAAGCTCACTGAATCGAACTAAGATCATATTCATAAATACCGTCATAAAGCTCATGATAGATTGCATCAAAATTGCGGGAATCGCAATACGATACATATCTTTTATCATTTGCATATGAAACTTAAACTCTTTGAAATGAATTTGTACTTCCTTGATTTTCTTTTGGGTGATGATGATACCCATTAACATCGCAATGATCTGTCCTGTTACGGTCGCAATAGCCGCACCTGTAACACCTAGCTTTGGCATACCAAACATACCAAAGATAAAGATAGGATCTAATAGGATATTTACCAATGCTCCTACGCCTTGAATGATCATATTGTAAACAGTGTTTCCGGTTGACTGCATGATTCTTTCATAAGTGATCTGCATAAAGACACCAAAGGATAAAATCGTACAAATACGCATATAGCTGATTCCCATTTGAAGAATTTCCTCATCTGTTGAGAATAAACGTAAGAACGGTTCGGAAAAAAAGATACCGATGATTGCGAAGACGATCCAATTCACAACTGCCAAAAGGATGCCATGTAACGCAACCTGATTGGCTTCTTTTTGCATCTTTTGTCCAAGATAGCGTGATAACAAAGCATTCAAACCAACTGCAGTACCACAAGCTAGCGCAACTATGATCATTTGAATCGGATAACAAAGCGATACTGCCGCAAGTGCATTATCAGATACTCTGGCAACAAACATACTGTCTACGATATTGTAAAGTGCTTGTACCAGCATAGAGATCATGATCGGTAAAGACATCGTCATGATTAGCTTTTTGATTTCCATTGTGCCCATTTTGTTTTCTTTCATAAATTTACCTCTCTTTCAAACAAAAAAGGAACCCCGGGTTCCTTTTAATTCACTTCGATAGTTTCTTATGTTGTTATGCAAAGCGAGATACATGTGGTATGGGTTACACCACTGTATGGTTCTATTGTACAGGGTATTTATAAATATTTCAACTGTACATTTAAAATTTTAAAACAGTTTATTTAAACTCTTCCGACTGCATATCGGAATGCGTCCTTTTCTACTTTCTCAGGATCATAAGTTTCTAGGATCTTACCATAACGTTCTCTATAATCATTATCGATATCCATCTGAGGAATCACCTTACTGCCCTCTTCATAGAAATGTTTAGAATCTCTTCCCATTTCTTTTCCTCGTTTGGTATGCTTATCCAAAGCGATATCAATGATTTCCGGCACCTCACCCATTGCGGCTGTTTTTATCACGATATTCTTTAAAAAGTCACTGGAACGATCTTTTTGTGAAGCACAAAGAATACGAATTGCATGTATAAAATACATAGGCTGATCTACATCATCATAAGCATAATTTTTTCTCATTTCATTTAAAATATACATATGACGTGATGCATCCAGATTTCCAAAACCAACATCCTCAACGGATATGGTTAATAATCGACTCCATACCTTTTCTAATAAAACAGGGCTTGTTGTATAAAGTTCATAAGCATATCGACATGCCAGCTCAACCATAGATCTGCGAATCGCCTTTTGTAAACCAGATACGACCTCATCTACGGCAAGACCATGCTTTGTCTTTGCTTCAGCCCATAGGCTGTAATCTGTACTCATATAGAAATACCTCTCATTTCTTTATAAATATCAATATTCTCCTGTACTAAAATCTTAATTGTTTCAGCTCCCATTAGCTGATCCTCAGCATGTGTCAACAATAAAGTGATTTGTGGATCTTGTGTTGACATCTCATCACTTAATGTCTGAAGATGAGAGGAATGGGCTTGCGAAAAACTTTCATCTCCTTGACTAAGCTTCTCTTTACTTGCCTGATATTCCCCATGTTTACAAAGCATCAATGCTTCCATATAACATGATTTGGCAAGTCCTGCGTAGGTAATGATTTCCATCGCTACCTGTGATATTTTTTCTACATTAACCATAATTTTATCCTTATTTCATTAATGACACTGCAAAATCCAATGCCTTATCGCCATCCGCAAGTGCATAGGTTCTTGGTTCCACACTTGCCACCGGGATATTTAATTGCTGCTTGATAGAAGGCACTGCATAGATAAGCTGAGGACCTACCAGGCAGACATCCCATTTCCCAACCTGATCTTTAATGGATGAGTTTGCGACTGCTTTAATGGTTATATCGATTCCTCTTTTTTCACCGGCTTCTTTGATTCTGCTTACCAAAATAGAACTCGACATTCCTGCGTTGCAACACAATAATATTTTCATAGCGATTCTCCTCTCAGCTGTTATTTCAATTCAGGCCAATATTCTTTATTAGCCTCAATCATATCATCTAAAATTGCTTTCGCAACCGTAGCGTTTGGTACGATTTTTGATAATGTCAAAGCTTGCCATAGTTTTAAGTAACTATGCTCGATCCATGCATCTACTACCAATTTTTCTACAGCTACCTGTTCTTCCATAAGTCCTTTTTGGAAGGTTGGTATTTTACCGATAGATAATGGCTCATAACCATCTTTTCCGACAATACAAGGAATTTCTACCATAGCATCATCATCGAAATTTTCAATCGCTCCATTGTTTTCGACGATCAATAACATTCGCTCATGTGTATTAAATGCCAAAGCTGTCGCTAAATCAACAATGAAAGATGCGTGAATTCCGATTTCAAGTGTTGTATCTTTTGAAGTTCCTGCCTGTTCGATTCTTGCACATTCACCAAACACTCGTTTTTCTCTAGTATCCATAACCTGATTTGCTCTTGTATATTTTGGATCAGAGTGTGCAACAACTTCATCAGGAAATAGGTAATATTTCAGATAAGAATTCGGAGAAGTCGTAGGATCCAATGCAACGATATCTTTTACTTTACGTGCTGTTTCTTTCCAACTATCATCCGTATACATTCCTTCATCATCACCGGCAGGACAGTTTCCGTATTTTAATTGATGTTCTACCAATTTCGGTAACAATTCATTGCCATCTTTATCCTTGATAGAAGTCCACCAACCAAAGTGATTTAATCCGAAATAACGTACATCCATTTCTTTACGATCTTTGAAGCCTAAGATTTCCGCAAACCCGTTTTCCATACCGATTGGCATATCGCAGATATTGATCACACGAGAGTTAGGACGAAGTCTTCTACATGCTTCCGCAACGATTGCCGCCGGATTAGAATAGTTCAACATCCAACAATTAGGGGAATATTTTTCCATATAATCGATATTTTCCAATACCCCGGCAATGGATCTCATCCCATAAGCAATGCCTCCGGGACCACAAGTTTCCTGTCCTACAACACCATGTTTCAAACTGATCTTTTCATCCATCTCACGCATTGGTAATTGACCAACTCGAATATGTGCAAGACAGAAGTCAACATCTGTATATGCAATTTGGGGATCGATCGTTGCGACAAAATCGATTTCCGGATTTTTTTCTTTCACAAGAATTTCGCATGCTTTCGCTAACTTATTCTGACGTTCTTCATCATTATCATATAATTTAATACAACGCAAAGGGAGTTTATCCAAGTTATCTAATAACATCAAGATAATTTCCGGAGTATAAGTACTTCCTCCACCTGCGATTACAACTGAGAATTTATTCATATTCTTTACCTCTTTTCTTATTTAAACTTATTATAGTAAAGCATCTGGTTACACTCAACCTAACCTTTTCCTAAACCCTAGGAAAACCTCGAATTACAGCATTTGTGATAACTGCAATAATACCTGTTGTAGCTCTTGTGCATCATGTACTCTACTAAGCATTTCCATAGCTTCTTTTCTTGCGGCAATTTGTTTAAAGAAATGAAACAAAACATTGATATCATCATTTTGTTTTCTCTCGATTGCCAATGTAAATATAATCTGTATATGATGAGTATCCATTATGATCGGTTGTTTTATGATAGCGACTGCCACAGCTGTTCGCTTAGCGAACGTTGCCAATGGATGTGGGATCATAAAACGTTCATTTAAAAATGTTGGATAATTCACTTCTCGCAATAAGATATCATCATAAAATGCTTTTTCATCTTCGATATGTCCATAAGCCTTTAAAGTCTTACTTGTCACATCTATGACATTTTCAAATGTCGTCTCTTCTTCATAAATATGAAGTAATTCCGGATGAAATATTTTTTCTAAAATATCCTTAAAACGATAAGATACACGTACCTTTCGTATCATGGAATTGATTTGTTTTTGATCGATTTCACCTGGGAAATCAGATATTCGATACATAGGAACTTTAGGATGAATGATGGTATCTGATAATGCAATGATAAATTCTACATCTTGTTTTTTCACATACTCATCTAAAGCGTGTTGACCAATCACTTCAACGATTTCAATTTGATTATAAAAATGATTTTTTAGCCAAGATTGAATGATATTCATCACACTTTTTCTAGGTGTCGCAACAAGTGCGACCTTTAATTTTTGATTTACGTTTTCTACAAAATGTTCGATATAAATAGCAATATAAGATAATTCATCATCCTGAATATAACGATTTAAATACTTATAAACGATATGCACCAATAACATACTGATTTCATAAGAAAACGGATAATTTTTCTTTACATCTTTTAAAATAGGATTTAATAGCTCATAATCACCTTTTAACCGTCGTATCATATATTCGATATGAACAAGCATATTTTGATATAAAAAAGAAGAACTACGTAAATCAAAATTATATTTATCCATGACCTCATTACAAAATTCATCAAAGATACGAATACTGAAATCACTGATTTCATCCTCATCCTCATTAAAAGCGTTCAATTTAAAGATATGTAGAAAGTTATGCAAAAGAGCTTCATCATGTTCCATGATCACTACATCAGCTTTTCTTAATTCATCTAACAGCTGTGCTACAGCTTCATCTTTTTCATATGGTTCAGATTCTTCAATCAAATGATTGGTTAAATTTCTTACATAGCTAATATAAATGGCACTGGAAACCATGATCAAACAATCATCTGTCAGCATTACTTGTTTCTTTTGAAAATACTCTTCTATCATCTTTGTGATATAGGTGAATTCCATTTGATCATATGCTTCATATAAAAGTTCTTTTAAACAAGGTATTTTAGTGTTATCTGTCTTTAATACCTCATCTTTCATGATACGCATTAAAAGCTTTCTTAAAAGGTTCTCATGTAAGGAAAAACGAACCTCATCTGCCTTTACTGTGATCGCATCAACATCATATTCTTTCTTTAGATATCGTTTTAGCTTCTGTACCTCACGTAAGATCGATTGCGTAGAGAGAAACATTTCTTCACTGATATCAAATATATTCCAAGACTCTTTATGAATCAACATTCCTAACAGTGAAATGGTACGATTTTCATCTTCCTGTGAGTGGTATTGTGTACTTTCCTGATAAAGGAAATCACGTACAAAATGAATATCTTTATCATCAAAATAATATCCTATTTGATTGGAAGAAAGAATGCGACACTCTTTCTTCCATAGGTTATAGGTTATTGATCGTTTGTATTTCATTACGTACTGTTCTAGAAGACACTTGCAGCGTACTGGCTATCGTTGAGCCATAAATCCCTTGTACATTGCCTGCAATCAACTCAATAATTTTCTTTTGTCTTCCAGTGAACATAGTCTACCTCCAATGAAATGCTTATTCTTCCTCCACCGCTTGATTTTCCTTTTTTATTTCTTCTTTTTCCATCATTTTAAAGAATGGATAATAAATCAATCCCATCAAAATCAATGCACCGAATACGAATACGACTGCTTTCCAATCTAAAGTCATAAGGAATGCTCCTACACCTACCGGCATGAACCCTGGAGGATTTGCGATCGGCATACCGATCAACCCTGTTTGGAATGCGAAATAAGCAAGCACAGTTACGATCAATGGACCAAATACAAATGGAATGAACATAAACGGATTCAAAATGATTGGGGCGCCAAAGATCACAGGCTCATTGATACCGAAAATAGATGGCACGATGGCTGCTTTACCTACTGCACTAAATGCTTTACACTTTGAGCGGATCATTAAGATCACAAGCCCTAAGGTCAATCCAGAACCGGCTACTTGTAGAATATTGTAATACATCCCGAAAGTGAATATGTGTGTGACTGGTTTTCCTGCTGCGAAATTTGCGATATTCTCTGCACCATATGCAATCGCAAATGGTGACCAAACTGCGGATGTAATACTTGGACCATGCAAACCGAAGAACCAAAGGATCTGAGTGAAAAAGATAACCAAAAGTAATGCAGGTAAGGTATCCATAGTAGAAATCGCAGGTGCCAATAGTCCCATAATAAACTCAGGGAAGATCTTTCCTGTTGTGATAATGGTAACATTTGCGATAATGGATGCAATCGCAACATTGATAACCAAAGGGATCAATGCCGCAAAGCTTTCCCCAACCATTGCCGGAACACTAGATGGAAGATGAATGATGACATTCTTCTTGATAAGGAATCTTGTGACTTCCACTGATAAGATTGCGGAAATGATACTGACAAATAAACCACTGGCCCCCAAATAAGCAGTTCCGATACCGTTTTCTACACTAAAGCCAACCAGGATCAAATGGACTGCAATCGCAATGATTCCTGTTTCTGTGTTATCAATATCATATCGCTTCGCAAGCTGCTTGGCAATCAAATAAGCTGCATAAATGGATAAGATATCGTTTGTAAATAAGGATACGTAGCTAAAGAATGGGTTACATGCCTTTAATGCGTCAAATACTGGTCCACTGCCAAATAAATTCATTAATGCGGTAGGCAACAAACAGATTGAGCCAACGACGATAATCGGAATATTAGCAATCATACCATCCTTAATTGCTTGTAGATGCTTCTGCTGTTCAACCTTATTCGCAATCGGCATAAGGTATTTCATAAGGAAATTCTGTAATGCGTTCATTATTTTCTACTCCTTTTCAAATATGCAACAACTATATGAGCTCCGTTTGTTAATTGCTACCTTAAGTCTAAAAGAAAGACGCTGATTTATCAATTAAGGTTTTGCCATACCCCTAGGAAACAAACTTTTCCTTACCCTATGGAAATCTTTTATTTTTTCTAAACTGCAAATATGTCATATAATAAAAGATAGGAAATGAGGACTGATATTTATGATAAGGGATATTCATAAACCTGTATATTGGAAAAATATGGAATTGAAGAATGGATTTATTCGATCCGCAACAAATGAAAGTATGGCAAATGCACAACATACACCTTCTGAAAAGCTTGTCTTATATTATGAACAATTGGCTCAACATGTGGGTTTGATCATTACCGGATTCTGTTATCCTGATCCTTTGGAAATCGTGACCAAGCATATGCTTGGGTTCACACAACAAAGCCAAATAAAGGATTATCGTCATTTATGCCAGAGCGTACATAGAAAAAACAGTAAGATCTTACTTCAGATCGTAGCCGGTGGCGATCATAAAATAAAAACGATCAATGATTACACAACAAAGGAATTAAAGCGTCTACCTTCCTTATTTAGCAAATGTGCTTGTTTGGCTGAGCTTGCCGGTTTTGATGGTATCCAACTACACTTTGCACATGGATATCTATTATCACAATGTTTGAATCCAAATCATAATCATAGAACCGATGAATATCAAGGTGACATTTTACAACGTGGGGCTTTATGTTTAGAAATTCTTCAAGCGATCAAAGCATCCGTTTCTAAGCAGTTTCATATCAGCGCAAAGGTTCATTGTGCTGATTTTGAGCCCGGTGGAATGACATTAGAAGAAAGTCTTACTTTTGCTAGATCACTACAAGAAAACGGCTTAGATTCTATTGAAATCAGTGGAGGAGATTACAGAAAACGTAAAGGTGAAAGTTATTATTATCATGAAGCAATTCTATACGCAAACTCCTTAACGATTCCGGTTTTTTGTGTCGGGGGCAATCGTGATATCACAACTATGGAGAAACAATTCAAAGAAAGCCCTCTAGCCGGATTTTCTATGTCTCATGCGCTCATCTGTGAACCTGAGTTACCATACTATCAACAAAAGTCATCTTGTTTGACATGCAATCAATGTTATTCTCCTTCCGGAAGATGTATCTTACAAAAGAAGGAAAAATTGATGTTTTTATCTGACTTTGACGGAACCCTAAGTTTAGGCAATCATATCGTAAAAGAAAAAGATATCATGGCAATCAGAGCTTTTGCTACATCACATGTCTTTGGTTTGATCAGTGGAAGAGATCCTATATCCCTCATGCAAGTTTGCCAGAAGTATCATATCCCCTATGATGTATTGGTATGTTTCAATGGTGCCTTGATCCTTGATCTTCATGGAGATATATTATATGAACAACCGATCACATGTGATATTGATGCATTCTTATGTGATATCAAACGTAGTAACGCTTATACTTATCATGCCGTTGGATATCACAACGTTTGTTTAGGCTATCGAGAGCCATTACATGAAGCTTCTCTGGCGTTTGAAAAAGTTCAATTTGAAAAATTTCATAAAGTATCAAATATTTCGAAGCTTGATAAGCTATATATGTTTACTTGTGAATTTCCGGATGAAGATCATGCATTACGATATGCGCAACATATCAATGAAGTTTTTCCTGCACTTCACGCAAGCGCCAATAAACGTTTTATCGATGTTACCAAGAAGGGGGTAACCAAAGGAAACGTATTGCCATTTCTTGCTTCTTATTATGATATTGATAACCATCATATTTATACGATCGGTGATAGTTACAATGATATCGATTTGATTCAAAACAGCTATGGCTTTGCAATCATCGGGAATCAAGCACTCATGAAACATGCGAAGAAATGTGTCCATGATGTATCAGAAGCACTCGCATTCATCAAGAATTAGTATATAAAAAGACGATCAGACAGGATCAATTCTCCTTGTTTTATCGTCTTTTTACCATTATTCTGGATATACCATGTCTGTAGGTGTCCATTGTTGAATCACTTCACCATAATCTTTTGCATATGCCCTTGCTTTCGCTAGATCATGATCTAAGTAATTGCCACATTCTTTGCTTTCGGACGCTCCGGGAATATCATCATGAAAGTCCTTGATAAATGCCATAGCCTCCTGTAATAGTTTGATTACTTCTTCTTTTGACATACGATCTCTTGTCAAGAAATAAAATCCTGTTCTACATCCCATAGGTCCAACGTAGATGATTTGATCACTTTGATCGGAATTTCTAACATAAGTTGCCAGAAGATGTTCAAATGTATGTAACCCGGCATTATCTAAATATGTACCGGCATTGGGTATCACCATACGCATATCATAGGTGATCACATCTCCATCTATACGTGAAACATAAAGTCCTTTCCCTAATTTATCATGATCGATACAAAAGCTTGTAATTTTATTCATCGTTTTAACCTCCATTTTATTATACAAAAACAAAAGGCATGATTTCTCATACCCTTTATGATACTTAATTAACTTCAGCGTACTTTCTACGTTCCGGACTTAAATTATCTACATAATAACGAATCGTTAAACTAGCTGCACATTTGCTTTTGTTCTTAGGCTCTACGATAAAGCCATCCCCTTCCAGCATGGCATCCAGCATTGCTTTACAACAAACATTCTGGTTTTTTACCCCTGGTTCACATTCCTCCAAAAGGTCCTTTGCGTTAACTTCAATATAAAGCCACTGTTTGTCGTGTGCCTCCTGTTTTTTTGCCTGTAAACAATTTAAATAATCTTTCATCTCAAGTTTTGCCATGACAATCACTCCTTCTCACCTTGATGAAACGCTATACAACCGTATTATACCATGGTATGCATACCTTTATAAAGAAAATTTCTCTCATATTTTTTCTTTTAATTTATCAATACACCAATTAGCCCATTTGATTTCATTTTGATAATACATAAAACCATAGGTCATTGTCATTCCCCAATAAAAGGATTCATTATCCTTTTGTGTTGCGGCCTCAAATTCAGGTAACTTCGTGATATCCTCATTCATAGAATCAATGATAGCATTACATTCTTGTTTATATTTTTCCAATATCCTCATCGTTTGATCGATTTCCATGTTGCCACAAAAGAAAATCTTGATCAATAAAGGGTTTTTATACTTCATCATTTCACTTAGATCCGCATCTGCCAACCATCGATGAAGCTCTAATTGACCTTCCTCTGTGATATGATATACCTTTTTATTCGGCTTATCACTTTGATATATCAAATCATTGGTGACCCAGTTTTCCTTCAATAGATTATTTAATTCTTTATAAATCTGTGAAGTCTGTGCATGCCAGAAGAATGCTATACTGGATTTGAAATAGCGATCAATTTCATAACCGGTCATATCTTGATAATTCAATAACCCGAGAATCGCATGTTTTAAGGGCATTCTATACCTTCTTTCTACCTTAGTAATATTCTATTATTAGAATACAATGAATTGACCACGTTTGCAATCCTTAAAGGTAAAACTATACTTCTCTAAACACAACGGCAATCAAAACTCCTAATCCATCGCATGGAGAAACCATTTGTTGAAGAACCCATCCTTCAGAAATATATTGATTCAATAATTCTTCTGCCTGTAATAAATCCTTTTCTCTTAAAAACTTCATCCCTTTGTTTAAGTAAAGTAATTTGTATTCTTTCATTTTCTCCTCCTAAATTTTAACCTATATCATTTCCTATCTTGTGAAAACAGAAGCGATTTGACTTTTAACAATTCGCTTCTGTTGCTGTTATCACCATTCTTATTTTACTTTTTTTTCCTCTCAAAATCAAGTTGCATATCGTTAACAATGGTAATTCATAGGTTACTCTATCTCCTTATTTCCTCGATTTCTGATAGAAAAGATTGCCTTAGTGATACGCTCATTATTCTTATTTAAGAGCTCCTGTAGTTGTGTTTTCGTGGTATCGATCATCAACTCATAGTTATCGATCACGCCCTGTGTAACTTCTTTGATATCAATATCATTTAAGGATTGCACTGCTTTCTCTTTTACCTTGCCAAGTAGGTTTTTGGTTTTTCTGCGTTCAATCAGATCTTGGAATGTAATGGTTTGTATTTCCTCATAAGGGATATCCTCAAATAAGTTTGTATAATGAGAGATATGATATAGTAACACCTTATATAGCTCAAACATCGATAAAGAGCTATTAAAATAATCATCCATGCTTGCGACTACATGATGTAAACGTTCTTCCTTCAGATTCACAAAGAAGTCATTCACAAAATGATAAACGATCTTTGGTATTGCGGTTTTCTTTTCTGCCAATATATAATGGTTTTCATGAAAATCCATCGCATATATTTGATGATTGTGATAAAGTTGAATCAAATTGGTACATGGGATACTGGATTTGATATAAAATGGAGTCTTTAAATTTTCAAAAAAAGATGAAATACAGTCATTCTCACATTCAAATATTATGATCTTTTTCAAAAAATCAGGATCCTTCGCTCGTTGTTCATAAATTTCCAGGATA
Organism: Hoskinsella mucinilytica; assembly: GCF_045223415.1. Classification (NCBI taxonomy): domain Bacteria; kingdom Bacillati; phylum Bacillota; class Erysipelotrichia; order Erysipelotrichales; family Erysipelotrichaceae; genus Hoskinsella; species Hoskinsella mucinilytica. The sequence continues at coordinate 56,396 of NZ_JBEQZJ010000005.1, forward strand.
TTTTTGGTAATACCAGGAGCATTGAAACTTACAACTGCTTGTAATTGATCTAAAAGCTCTGCTTTCATCGTTAATGCGACATACATAGCGAGATTTCCACCTTTGGAATGTCCGCAAATATAAAAAGGCTTATCTATTTGTCGTTTTTGTATCTCATGTAAGGCAATGAGTTGTTGGTACGTAGGACCTCCTAAAAACATATGAAAGTTATCTGTCCAATCCTGCCAACCGGTCTTATGATGAACATCATCCAATGTCTCACTTCCACGAAATGCGATAATATCTACATCTTCATAACTGAATATATAATAGACAACACCACTTGCGTCATTATCATTTACATAATCTTTGATATATAAATCCTCATATTCTCCAATAGGAATGTTTCTTAACAGCTCCTTATGATAAGGCAAAGTAATATCTTTATCATAGTCTTTCTCTAAAGACTCATCTTCAAGAATCTGGCGTATCAATGTATCGACACTGACTCCTGTTTCATATGCGTCGAAATAGCTCAATAAAGATAGATCATAAAAAATTTTTTCTTTTAACATTACGCCACGTCCTTCCTTTAGACTTCATTATAAATCTTTTTGTGAGGATGGTAAAGCTTTACGAAAAGAAGATTCGAGCATAAACCTGATCAAAAACATGTCGGAATCTTTCGATTTTCTTACATCTGTTTTAGTTTTATTTCCTTTTGTATTTGCATATTGTAAAATGAAGAAAAGGGTGAGTTTATGAAAAAAAAGAAAAAACGAGTCTCGTCGTTTAAAATCATAGTAACAGGTAGTTTGATTGCCGGTGCAATTATCTTATTTTGTTTTTATTTGGATACAAAGACAGATTATCATCTCATCATCATTGACAAAGATGGGGTTGCTTCTCAAATACAAACTTATGATTCTCTTTCTATGGCAAAGGATAACATGCGAAAGCTTCAACATGGAGAGAATGAAAACTATATGATTACCACAGATGATGGCACTCGTGTAGCAATGCGTTATGGTGTGCTTGATTTCCGCACGAAAAAATGCACAGTGAATACAGAATATACGATAGATGATCGTAAAGAAACAGGTTATATCAATGGTTGTTATGGCGCAGATGCCATATATTTAGATACCAGTAAAGATGGGAAACAGTTTAAGTTCATGATGGGTGGTGTCATTGGATGGGTGGATCGAAAAGATGTTCGTTTATTAAATTATTACGACGAAAAAGAAGTTTCAAGTGTAAGTCATTATGTTGTAAAAGATAAGACGTTTCTACATAAAGGGACAACTGACGTAACCAAAGCAGAATATGCCCTTTCACTTGATATCGGCCTTCCTTTCCAAGAAACCTCATATGATTATTATTACAGTTATGATGGCCATTATTTCTATTCTTCATTTTCCAGTATGAGCGATGATTATCAAAATGATACAAGAAAAAACAGCATCAATGCGAATGCTCCTTACCATAACTATTATCAATATTTATCTCATCGAAGCATATCCAATTATACCGCAGAAGATATCAATACCTATATCAGTAAAGAACTAGGCTATCATGCGTATCCAAAAGGATATCCTATGGGAAATGGAGAATCTATGTTGTATCAAAGTGGAAAAAGCTTTATTGATGCACAAAATAAATATAGTACCAATGCAATCATGATGATGAGTCTTTCCATTAATGAAACAGCATATGGAACAAGTGAACTGGCATTTACAAAAAACAATTTATTTGGCCATGCGGCTTATGATGCTTCTCCTAGTAAAAGTGCCAATCAATATGCCAGTAGCGCAGAAAGCATTTTGGTTCACGCCTCACATTTTTTAAATCAAGGTTATTTAAACGCCTGTGACGGATTCAAAGGAACCGGTACTTGTAATGCTGATCAAGCCAATCGTTATCGAGGAGCCTTCTTCGGGGATAAAGAAAGCGGAATGAATGTTCGTTATGCTTCTGATCCTTATTGGGGAGAAAAAGCCGCAGCCTTTTATCGTAAATTTGACAATGCCATGGGAAAGAAAGACGCAAACTTTTCACTTTTGATCATGGATGTAGATCATGTGCCCGTTTATCAAAAACCGGATAAAGACAGTACTATATTGTATTATACACCAACCATAAAGCATGCATCTTATCTTTTATTGGATACCATGAAAAACGATCAAGGAACTTGGTACAAAATCAAAAGTGATGCTCCATTAACAAGCGATGGTACCCAAGTTGACTTAAATAGTACGCAATATCAAGCCAAAGTACAAGAAGTTTATCTCCTTGCAGAGGACAAAAATAGGTAATATATGGTATTTATATGATAAAATTTAAAAAAAAATGAAATAAATTCCTCAATTCGAGCAAAATGTATTGATTTTCAAACCCAAATAGTTTATATTATACTCGTTAGTGTTATCAGCTGGTTTACCCTTTCTTCCCCCACCCATATAGGTAAATCAGTATATCTTCCCCCAGATCGATAACACTAACGCTTTTTTTTATGTATAATCAGCTATAATCAACAGTTCCTTTGGAGCTGTTTTTTTGTTGATGTAAAAATTACATGCTATTTCAAAAAAATGATATAATAGAAAAAAGGAGATTTATTGAGGGAGAGGATACCATGAAGAAGAAAGCATATCTATTCATTATCATTGCCATGATCCTATTATCTGGCTGCGACAAACAATCAACGACAAACAAAGCACCCTCTTTTGATGAACCACTATATGAATGGGGCAAAGTTGCTCAGGAAACCATTACCATATGGGGAGTGGAACCGGATATGGATCGCTCTTATATTCAAAAAGCATGCAAACGCTACGAGACTTTAACTGATAATCAAATTAAGATCGTTCAAATACCAAAGGATCAGATCGTAGAAAAGATGACAGCTGCTTTGCAAGGTGAAATAGAGGCACCTGATATCTTTGTGAATTATGGTGGAACCAATATTGATGCCTATGATCCTGATGAAAATTTCTATGATTTTTCCGATGCCGTTTGGGTACAGGATCTTACAGAAACCTCAATCAATCAAACCGTTTATCATGGGAAGATCATCGGGCTTCCTCATTGGGAAGCTTCCATCTCCGGAACGATCTATAATAAAGAAATCTTTGACAAATATCATCTTTCTATACCGACAACACAACAAGAATTTCTAAATGTTTGTGAGGAATTGTTAAGACAAGGTATTACACCGATGTATATGCCTGCCAAAGAAATTTCCATGTTATTATATCAGTTTCCTTTGGATACGGTAGTTGAGAATACTGCAATATTAGAACAGCTCAATCAAGGCGAGCTTGGTTATCGAGATTTACCGGAAATGAAAACGATCTTAACTTGGTATCGTACCATGGCAGAAAAGGGATACTTCGGTGAGCACTATATGGAAGATCACTGGAATGGTATGAGTGATGCATTAGAAAGTGAACAATATGCAATGTTACTATGTTGGGATACTTGGCTTTATACGGATTTTAAAGGTGATGCTTCAAAATTCGCTTTGATGCCTGCCTTTATGGGAGTTCCTGACCAAGGAACCTTTGAAGGGCCTAACCTAAATCTATTCATGGCAAACAAACATAGTGAAAAACTAGATGCTGCCTTAGACTTTATTACCTTTTTAGCTGATCCTTATAACTATAATGTTGCCTTTGAAAATATCAATACAGCTCCTGTATTCAAGAAACAAATTGATAGTATCTCTACTCCTCAATATCTTGAAAATGAACGTCTGATAGAGAAAAACTACCATGATTCCATTGCTTGGCTTAGAATCAAAGGTTACTCACAGATGGATGCCTCTAGCATTTATGAGTATATTCGCCCTGGAAGTACCATGAGCGAAAGTGAATGTTTAAAACAAATGGATGAGCTTAGAAATGCTAGAATCAAGGATTAGCAAGCTTAAAAGCAGGTGGTCATATGAAAAAAATAAAATCGTATCTTCATAACAAGCCTCATATCTGGATGATAGGAATTTCTATGCTGTTTATGATTGGAGTGTTTATTAGGATCTTTATTTCCTATATTCAAGCATTTGATACAGCACTCCTTGAGGAAAACAAGGCCTATCTCTCAGAAATTGCGGATCATATCGCAGTATATACAGAGTCGGTATTAAAAGATAGCGAAAATGCATTACAAAATGCAGGAAATGCGTTGTTTGTCTTTAAAGAAGATCAACGCATGAGATATCTAACTAATATGGTAAATAGAGAAGGCTTTACCTATGCTGGATACGCTGATCAAAGTGGTAATTTCATCGCAACAGATAGTTACATGAATCACAATATTACAAGTGAGGTAGCCTTTCAGAATGCTTTACAAGGAAAAAGCACCATAAGTGATCTAACGCAAGAAATCTTAAGAGATCGTGTTGCTTCTGGTATCGTCATCACGGTTCCTATATACGATAAAACAGAACAACCGGCAGGCGCCTTAAGTGCAATGATCGAGCTATCACGACTGGATGATGCATTGAAAGTAGATAGCTTTCAAGGAGCAGGATACTCTTATATCATAGATAACAAGGGTGATTTAATTTTACATAATAAAAGCATGGATTACAGCAACTTTTACTGGCTTTTAAAAAATGTAGAAATCAAAGATGATGCTTCCTTATCACAGATTCAACAAAACATTCAATCACAAGAATCAGGCATGATTTATTTCAATCAGCTTGGTGAAGATCGATATGCTTATTATACGTCTTTAGGCATGAATGATTGGACCATTGTAAATATTGTCGCAAAGGATGTAATTACAAACAAAACAGATGCTTTGATGAATCAGCTTATCATCATGAGCGTCGTTGTATTGATCGTCTTTCTTGGCTTATTGACAGGAACTTCTATCTTCTGGATCAATTCACAAAACCAAAAACACGCTGCAGAAGCAAAATCTATTTTCCTTGCGAATATGAGTCATGAAATCAGAACCCCGATGAATGCAATCATAGGAACCGGAGAAATCCTTTTACGAAGTGATCTTCAAAGCCAACAACGGAATTATGTATCAAATATCTTAAGTTCAAGCAAAGGACTTCTTGCGATCATCAACGATATTTTGGATTTTTCTAAAATCGAAGCAGGTAAATTCACTATCGTCCCGGCAGAATACGAACTAGAGCCTCTTTTCTATGATATCACATCCCTTGCGGTTGTTCGATTAAAGGATAAACCTATTGATTTCTTTATTGATTTTGATACAAACGTACCAAGTCATTTGATCGGTGACATGCTAAGAATCAAACAAATCTTGATCAACATTGTCGGCAATGCAGTAAAATTCACACAGAAAGGCTTTATCAAAGTTGAAGTTTCCTACTTAAAAAGAGAATCAAACAATGTCTTACAATGTAAGGTCACAGATACCGGTATCGGTATTAAAAAACAGGATTTAGATAAACTTTTTATCAGTTTCCATCAAGTAGATACCCATTATAATCATTCTAAAGAAGGAACCGGTCTGGGGTTGGCCATATCCCTTGGTTTGTGTACCTTAATGAATGGTACGATTCAAGTAGAAAGCGAATATGGAAAAGGCTCTGTCTTTACCATCACCATTCCTCAACAACAAACGAACAGTGATGTATTGATCAAGGAAACATTACATAAGGAACAAAAGCTTTTGATTTGGGAAAGTTCTGAAATATGGAAGCATTATTTCACTTCATGTCTGAAACGACAAGGTATCTTCTTTACTATTTGTGAACAAAAAGAGCAGCTTGCTTCTTTGATACAAGATCAACACTATGATTATATTTTATTTGATCATGAAAAACTTCCGGATATCCCTATCCATCTAAAATCAAAAAACACTGTTCTCGTAAGCATGTTGAATCAACAGGACCCTTCTTTATTATCAATCAAGGAAAAAGAACCTTCCATTTATAAACCAATGTTTTCGCTTCAAATATCAAGTTTATTAGATGGAGAAAGTGGCATTGAGCATGAAACTATGCAAGATGATCCTACGATGGATATCGATCCACTCCCAATGACCCATGTCCTAGTCGTTGATGATAATGAAATGAACAGAGAAATTGCGACAGAAATATTGAAACTTTATCAGATTCATGTAGATAGCGCTTCTTCAGGAGAAAAAGCTTTGGAAATGATCCGAAAAAAGAAATATGATATCATCTTTATGGATCACATGATGCCGGATATGGATGGTGTAGAAACATTACAACATATCAGAGAACTACCAGAAGAATATGCTCCATCTGTTCCGATCATTGCGTTAACCGCTAATGCCACTGCAAATGCCATGGCGATGTTTTATGAGGTTGGCTTTGATGATTTCCTTCCTAAACCTATTGAAATGAAAAAGCTTCATCAACTTTTAGAAAAATGGCTTCGCAAGATCAATACAGAAAGAATGTAAACAAAAGGAATCCAATCTAAAAAAGGATTCCTTTTTATGATAGAAAAAGCCTTCTCTTATCGGAAAGCTCATCATCATTCCAACAGAAAAGACTATTTGCGATCTATAGCGACACAAGAAAAGAACGAGAAAATGATTAGTTTGTAATGAAAGGATTTTCGTAGGAACTAAACTTGTGGAGCTACCTTTTTCTTTTTTATACCATAACGCAACAGCTACCAGCTCGTTGGTTATATATGTTATAACATAAAAAAAAGGAAAAGCAAGCTTTTTCCGGCTTTTCCCTAAAAGTTATGCTTTTTCCTATGAAATCGCTATGATGTAGCTTCCTTATAAAAGATCAATCATCGAAATAAGCAAAAGGTGCACAAAGCGTACACGCTGTGATCAAACCACAAAATTCTATAGATAATTGAACACTACAAGCCTCCTTTGGTATCTCAAAGAAAACAACGATATCTTGAAAATCTGCGCATATCTTTTCACATACATTTTGTTTTGCTGTCGCAATCAGCTCTTGACATCGATCATAAAAATCAGCACGTAATATTACTTGTTGCGCTTGAATTGCTCTTATACAACACCCCCATGCGATACAATGATGATCTAAGGTTTGAATGCTAAGATCATAATAAATACCTGCCGATGATTGATGACAGGTTGGAATACTTACACTACAAGTCCTGTTTTCATGAAGAAAAAATTCATCATAAGTGATAGGTCCGCAACTATGGAAATACGTTGGTCCTTCACAAGAGCTAGGACACCATTTAGAATTACAAATCAGATTATACATACGCTCCCTCCCTAACTTACTATATGTCAAGCACCCATATCACGATACAAAAAAGAACAGTTTCCTGTTCTAGTTCATATATGTTTTTATGAAGGCATCTACCTCTTTCCAGTAGCCTTCAGGATCAACATCTCTACTTTGTCCATGGCCTGCACCCTTTACGATAAACAGCTTCTTTTCGCAAGTTGCGGCTTCATAAAGAGGATATACCATTTCTGTAGGTACAAAGTCATCCGCATCTCCATGTATAAATAAGGTAGGTGTTTTTGACTGTTTCACCGCAGCAAGTGCATCGGCATCTTTTAAGTTATAACCGGCTCTTATCATTGTCATGATATTAGCGGCATCTAATGCCGGAAAAGATGGTAATCCAAATAGATCATCTAATTGAAAAGAAAATTCATCCCATGCGGATGTATAACCACAATCCTCAACAGCAACCTTCACCTGTTCAGGTAAGTTATGTCCAGTTGTCATCATGACCGTACTAGCACCCATAGAAACACCATATAAAGCAATACTAGCCTCTTGATCCTGTTCTAAGATATTATTGATCCATTCAACGATATCATCACTATCCCAAGCTCCCATTCCTATAGAAGTACCTTCGCTTTGTCCATGACCTCTTAGATCCGGTATCAATACTTGATAACCCTGTTCATAAAATCTATTTCCAACAGAAAGTTGATCCTTGCCCTCTCCCATATAACCATGTACTGCGATCAACCATTGATGACTGTTTTGATTCATTTCATAAGAATGAAGACGATATCCATCCTCATTTATGATCCAGCTATCTTTCCCATGACGCTTGAAGGTATCATATGCTTCTTGTCTTCTTTGTTCTTTTAAAGGATCTTCCTCACTATTTCCAAACACAATGGATTTATCTGTGGTAGCATCGATTGCAAGGGAGTAAAAATAATTTCCTGCATAACCTAATCCTCCCAAAAGTACCATTAGCAATACAACAAATAGTAGTAACAAACGTTTTGTTCTTTTTTTCATGTTATCACTCTTTCTTCAAAACTATGATATTATATCAGAAATAATTTGATAGTCAAATTAAATTATCTAAGAATCCATACAAGATCAAGTGAAAAAAATGCAAGGCATCCTATCCCTTGCATTTATTCTAAGTCTTTGGCATTGCTTAAGATAACATCTCGATACCACCAATAAGAATCCTTTGGATATCGATGATGAGTACCTTTACCCTCGTCATCTTGATCATTATATACGAAACCATAACGTTTTTTCATTTCACTTGTGCCTGAGGATACCATATCGATCGGTGACCATGCACAATATGCAAAGACATGTACACCATGTTGGATCGCTTTTTGTAAAGCTTTGATATGCTCTTTGATATACTCAATACGATAATCATCATGAACGGTATGCTCTTCATTTAATTCTTCTATTTGTCCAAACCCATTTTCAGCTATCATCAATGGTTTTTCATATCGATCCCAATAATTCAAAAAGCAATCATATAAACCAAGTGGATTTATTGTCCATCCCCATGGATTGGCTTTTAAATATGGATTTAATTCCGAATTACCGATTGCCATCGTATTCTTCTTATGATTTACTACATTAGAGTTATAATAGCTAATCGCTAGAAAATCTAAGGTATGCTCCTGTATCAATGCTAATTCATCTTCCTCTACATCAATCTTGATGTCATGATCTTTAAAATAACGTAATGCATAACCAGGATATTCACCACGAAGTTGTACATCTGCGAAAAAATACATGGTCATTTGATTTTTCTCTGTCGCAAAGACTACATCTTCCGGTTGACAAGTCATAGGATTCACCAAGAAATCCGCAAGCATTGCGCCAAAGCGGAATTTTGTGTTTATTTTTTTTCCTGCCTCTTTGATTTTTGCGCAAGCTATGAATTTATGATGGACACCTTGCCATTTGATCGCTTCTACATCATCTACCGTATCCTTAATGACACCAATAGAGCTAAGTCCAACTCTTGTTAGATTGATTTGATTCACAGGTATCCAATAAGTGACCTTATTTTGATATCGTTTCATTACCAAAACCGCATATTTTATAAATAGATCCACCACATATTTACTCATGAATCCATTGTAGTTCAGCGCAAGATTTATTGGCATATCGTCGTGATATAACGTAACGATCGGTTCGATCTTACTCTCATGTAACAAATCAAGTAAGTGATCATAAAACTGTAGTCCTTCCTCACTTGGATTGTTTTCTGCGCCATTAGGAAAGATTCTTGCCCAACTGATAGAAAAACGAAAGCATCGGATTCCCATTTCTTTTAAAAGCTTGATATCCTCTTGATATCGATGATAAAATTCTATGCCTGTTTTCTTAGGAAAGCTATAGCGATCTGGATGCGTTAAACGATCCATGATCTCATCTTTCGATAAATCTCCTTTTACCTTGGATTTATCATTAGGATCATAGTTTTGTAAATCTGCGACTGTAATCGCACGATCATCGATACCTTCTGCTTGTTTGGCACTGATCGCAACTCCCCATAAGAAATCCTCAGGAAATAAATCTTGTATCTTATCTTTTTTGTATTCTAAAATATTCATTCCGATCACCTCTCTTTTGAAAAAGCATCTTTCGATGCTTTACTTGTTTTGATAAAAGCTTTCAAATATTAGGATCATTTTCTCTGTCAAATTGACTTCACTCATAATCGTCATTAAAGTATCTTGAGCGTGTGTAAATAATAGACAGGATTCATAATGTTGCCCTGTTGCTTCTGCCTGTATAATTTCTGTTTGACATTGATGCGCCTTTGTAATATCTTCTCTTGCTTCCTTTATTTTCTCTTTGGCGATCACGAAATCAAAAGATGCAATGCTATCTAAAGCTTCATTTGCTTTCGTTCTTGCATTTCCTGCACTCATGATGATAGACATGGAAACAGGAATCAATGGATTATTTTCGTCCATAACTTACCTCCTCTCTTATGCAGTTTTCTTTATGGCTTCTTTTTCTTGTTCTTCTTTTACCAACTGTCTGTCATATTTCATTAAGAATGGATACCAGATCAAACCATAGATGGCAAATAATACAAAGAACCAGATAAACGCTCTATAATCATCTGTTGTTAACCATGTACAAATCGGTGCAGGAATACGAGATATATTATTTACACCAGCAGGAATATTTAAGAAACCGGCTCTCATGATAAACCAGATCATCAATGCACCAACAATAGAATTCATCCACATTGGGATCATTAACAAAGGATTGAACACAATAGGTGCACCATATACCAATGGTTCATTGATATTGAAAATGGAAGGTGCTAAACAAATTTTACCCATCGTCTTTAATTTCTTTGACTTACATTTGAACAGCATTAAGAAATTCAATGGTAAGGTACCACCTAAACCACCCATTGCGATTAACGCTGTTGTAAAAATAGTTTCTGTTGTGACAATGTTCACAGGCTGTCCACCAGCTAAAGCTAATTCTGCATTTGCGGCAATACCGGCCATCAAGATTGGTTTCACAATAGCATTTAATGACCATGCAGAAATTCCAACTGAATAAAGCAAGACATACAAGAAACAAATAATAACAAAGCCAGGTAAAGATTGACCGATATCAACAATTGGCTGGAAGACCATATTGATAAAACCAACAAGATCAAAGCCAACGGTAAATACTGTAATACCGAACAACAAATAAATCAGGGTCATTGGAATGATGTTATTGATCCATTCACATACGAAATCAGGCATAGAAGCACTGTTTTCTAATACATGTAGTTTCGCATAAAAGTGGAAAATAACCATAACGACCAATGCTACGATAATGGCGATAAATAAACCACTACCACCAAGGAAGTTAATATCCGTAATGGTTAGCTCAGTTTTACCGGTTGTTGCATTCTTTAACAAAGTTGCCATGGTAGGACAAAGTGCCATTAAGAATACAGTCAACGAAGTAAGACCGGCAGTTATCGTATATTTCGGATGGTCTAATTCTACCATTCCAAAATATGCTACCATGAATGATACGATAAGTGACATCATACCGAAGCTAAAGGTATTTACAAAACTCATATCAGGTAAAGATGGTATATATCTTACAAATACGTTATAGATGGATACAACAGATCCTACCAGAATAAACGGTAATATCTTTTGCATTGCACTTGCGACTGCCCCTACCCATGGATTTCTGAAGATTTTTTGCATCCCCGGCGCTAGTTTATCGGTAAACCAGCTCATAATGTGATTCATAAATGCTTTCCTCTCTTTCTTTTATTTATACTTTTCCAAGGTATCTACAGCTAGGTTTAATAACGCTTTTCCATCTAACATAGAATAGATTTCCTCAGGAATGACGATAACCGGAATATCATAAGGCGCTGCCATTTCTTCAAATGCTTTTAATCTGAATTCGTAATGTGGCCCAATACATAAGATATCCATTTTGGGAAGGTATTGTGTTACCTCACTTTCACTTTTTGCTTCAATCGTTGCGTCTATTTTTAATTTTTTAGCTGCTGCTCTTGCTTTTTGCGCAAGGAATCCAGAGGATAAACCGCCTCCACAGCAAAGATAAATATGCTTCTGTGTCATTTTATGACCTCCTTCTTTTGGTAAGCTCTTGAACTTTACACCTACATTAAACCATGTTCTTTTCGTTGTCTCAACTTAACATCTGCACTGTGCAAAAGGTGAGATTGCACAGTGCAATTTTACAGTTTTCAATCCTTAGGAAAGCCGTTATAATATACTTAAGAATTCTACAATAAGGATGTGAGAACATGAAAAGAAAACAAGAAGAATTAGTACGTTATTTATATGATCATGAAGAAAAACTTACCTCTGAAACATTGTCTAAAGTACTTTCATTATCTATTAGAACCATCAAATCCTATATTGCAGAATTAAATCTCAATTATCCGGGACTTATTCTATCCAGTAATCGTGGATATACCATTCATAAACAGAAAGCTGCTACTTTGTTGAAGTATAAAGATGATATTCCACAGGATTATGAAGGACGATGTATTTACTTAATCAAAAAATTATTACTCGAAAAACAAAATCAATTGGATATCTTTGATCTTTGTGATGAACTGTTTATCAGTGATTCCACCTTAAGAAATGATATTTATAAAATGAATACCAGTTTCGCAAATTTCCAGATTACATTTTCTTGTATAGGTCATCAAATCGAAATCAATGGTACAGAAAAAAATAAGCGAAGATTAATAACTCATGTTATGTCAGAGGAAGCAAGTGGTAATTTTCTAGATCTTTCTTTTCTTCAAGAAAGCTTTCCTAATTATGATATGGAAGAAGCATGTTCGCTGATTAAGGAAGTATTTCAAAAATATCATTACTATATCAATGATTTTTCTTTTATCAATTTAGTTTTACATGTCACTATTATGATCAATAGAATGCATAATGGAAATCACATTATCAGTAATCATGAACAACATGTCATTGATGGAACAGAAGAACAGCCAATCGTTGAAGAATTATGTTTCACACTAGAACAAATATTTGATGTAGAATTCACAAATAGCGAAAAGTTCGAAATTTATATCCTTTTTAAAACAAATGCCAATTATCATGTGAAAGACCAAATTGATGAATTATCTAAGGTAGTATCAGATGAAATTCTTTCGCTATCTAAAAAGTTAATACAAAATATCGATCAACACTTCTTTGTTAACCTAATGTCAGACAGCTTTTTAACTCCCTTTGCTTTACATTTGAAGAATTTAAAAAATCGATTAGATCAACATAGCATTATGAAAAATCCTATGCTGGAATCTATTAAAATATCCTGTCCTACAATTTATGACATCTCTACTTTCATGGCATATCAGCTCATGCAAGAATTTCATGAAGAAATCAGTGAAGATGAAATCGCATTTCTTGCGCTTCATGTCGGCACAGAAATCGAGCGTCAAAAAAAGGCCGAAACAAAAGTATCTTGCATCATTTTATGTCCGGAATATCTCAATATCGGCAATCTCTTATATAACAAAATACTTATGGATTTTGGTGAACAAATCAGTATTGAAAAATTAGTATCCTTTGAAAGTGAAATTGAAAATGAATCTTTCGATCTTTTGATTACAACGCTACCACTACCAGAATCCTCTGATTATATCACGGTTTTATTGCCACCACTTCCAATGAATTACGATAAGAATAAGATCATGGAAGCTATTACTCGCATTGAAAACATTAAAAAAAGTAGGATTCTTGCGGATAATATTGACTTTTATTTCAATGAGGATTTATTTTATCTTAAAACACATCAAACGGATAAGAAAGAAATCATTGATGAATTAGCTGAACAAATGATATCTCTTGGTTATGTACATAATGACTTCAAAGAGGAAGTATGGAAAAGAGAACGTGCTAGCTCAACAGCATTCATGAATATCGCAATCCCACATCCTATGAAAATGAGTGCTTATAAAACAAGTATTGCTGTGGTCATTTGTCCTAAAGGGATCGAATGGAAGGATCAACACTTTGTGAATGTTGTTTTTATGATTGCATTTAATAAAATCGACAATAAACACTTCCATAATTTATATGAATCCTTGATACTCTTATTTAATGAACCAGAGGTTATCACTGAAATCAAAAAATGTAAAAACTTTGAAGATTTCAAACGTATCATCATTAAGAACTATATCAAATACAATTAACATTGATTTCTTGCCCTGATGTCCCATAGAAAAAGCCTGTAATTCTTTGATTTACAGGCTTTTTTCTATATTTTAATTTTAGTAGTTTTTTGCTTCTTCAGCGAAGTGAGCTCCTGAATAACCGCAAACTGGGCAAGCACCTGGTGCTTTAGGACCTTCATGACGGTATCCACAGATATCACATACCCAAACAGTTGGTTCATCTTTTTCGAACACTTTACCATTTTTAACATTTTCTAACAATGCTAGATATCTTTCTTCGTGGTGTTTTTCGATTTTCGCAACTTGTTCCATTTGGAAAGCAATTTTTGCGAATCCTTCTTCTTTTGCAGTTTCAGCGAATCCTTTGTACATATCAGTCCACTCGTAGTTTTCACCTGCTGCTGCATCTTCCAAGTTCACTGCAGTTGTAGGAACTTTATCTCCATGTAATGCCTTAAACCATAATTTCGCATGCTCTTGTTCGTTACGTGCTGTTTCTTCAAAGATATCAGCGATTTGCTCCATACCTTCTTCACGAGCCATCTGAGCATAGTAAGTATACTTGTTTCTTGCCTGGCTTTCTCCAGCGAATGCTGCCATTAAATTCTGTTCAGTTTTTGATCCTTTTAATTCCATTTTTCTTTTCCTCCTATGTGTTTTTACTTTACTATGATTGACCGCTTTAACGGTATCATCCAACCTATTTCTGCTTCTCTAAGCAGTCTTTACAAATTCCTTCTACCATCATATCATGAGTTGTAATTGGCAATCCCGTTAACTCTGACATTTCTTTATTATAGTCTTCTTTATAAGGAAGATCTAAATCAAGAATTCTGTCACACTTGATACAATGCAAATGGTAGTGCGGCTTACATGTCTTATCGTATTGGTAGCCATCAATAGGATGGGCAATCTTTTTGATTTCATGCATATCACATAAAATATTCAAATTTCGATAGACAGTAGCTAGACTAATTTTTGTATCCCCCGTATTAAGATCCTGAAAAATCTGTTCAGCGGTTACATGTCCATTGATCTGTTTCATATAATTTAATATCAGATCTCTCTGCTTCGATGATTTATACATCCCATCAACCTCCAATCTTAAGAACCGTTCTTATTATAGCTCTGAAAATTGAAATTGTCAATACATTTTAAAAATTATTTTAAGAATTATTCTTATTTATATTTTATCCTCCAATATCTTCTACTCCAAATTCCACCCAATAATTTTTATGTGGTTCTATGATTAAGCCATAAGTCCCTTTCCACATGGCGTATAAGTTACCTAAGGTGTCTTTGCTAATGGTTCTATCATCTTTATTATATTGATTTGCGCTCTCTTGTGTAAGAAATAATTTCATTGATTGATATTCCTTATCATCCTGTTGGCGAGCAATCACCTCAACACCAAAGCTTTTACAATCCAAAGTAAAAGGCTCACCTAAATAATAAACTTCTTTCTTTTCCAATAAGGCGAATGCTTGATTTAATGGCATTTGATTCCTTGCACAAGCATACATGATACAAAAGCTATCAACGATATCACGGATTGGCTCTAAGTCCTCACTTGAAATCACAAGAGGTTTTGGTTGAAATCCATACATCTTCAAAGTAAGTTGTTGTTGGAGTGCATAATCAATCGATAATCCCATTACAGATTGCGAATATGAAAAAGTGTCTTTTGGATATTCTTTTTTCATGTCATCGATTGCTTGCGATAATGCTTCATTGGTTAAACAAATTACTACGCTATTCTTTATGATAGCTGTTTGGTTTTTTAAAATCAATGCTATATTTTGATCAAAATGTTCATGAAAATTCATTTGCTTTAGACTAACTTTTAATCCATTTGTACTATCATCTTGCTTATTTTTAAATATCTTCATAAATGACCTCCTGTTATGATTATTTTATCATGATTAGATTCCTCTTAGTCATTTTCTGCTTTATTTTGTGTTAGTAAAATCTAGCGTCGATGAAAAAAAGTAGATGATTTTCATCTACTTCCTGTTTTATTTAAGCATACCGATTTCATCAAACTCAGAATTAGGTCCCCATGCGACTTCCCAACAATAGCCATCTAAGTCTTGGAAATATGCATGATATCCACCCCAAAATACATCTTGTGGCTCTTTTAATATGGTTCCTCCGGCTTCTCTTACAAAAGCAATCACATCTTCCACTTCTTGTTTTGTTTGGACGTTATATGCAAGTGTAATACCCGCAAAACCAGAAGCGATCGCCGGTGGATTTACAGGATTGATATCCTCTGCCAATAATTGTAATGGATATAATTCGAATTTGGTTCCCGGTGTATCAAAGAATACTACATCGGGATTTGATTCTGTACAATCTGTATGAAAGCCTAATTTATCTCTATAAAAGTTCAATGCTTTCTCCATGTCTCTTACACCTAAACAAATACAAGTGATTTTATTCATTTCCATCATCGTTTCCTCCTAATATTGTAATCTTATTTTAGTTGATTTTAATATATAGAAATTGTAAAAAACAGACAAGAAAATCGAATAAGGATCACTTCATCTACTTTGCATGTGCTTTATTGTATTTTTCTTTTAATTTATCGAAATATAGTAAATATAAAGCAATCAATATACATATACCTATGATCATCATTGCCGGTCGATTCACAAAATAAAGAAAACTTTCATTCTGTGGCCTTTGATTTTCAAAGTAAAGACCATTGGCCATTTGAAAAATAATCGCAGTTGTTAAAACCGAAAGTACTAACATAGCATAACCTAATTTCCTTTTCATTTAAAATCCTCCTCATATCAATTGTGCTAATCCATTTCACTTCTATGAATAGCTTATCATTCTATAGAAAGCGTGTCAATCTTCTAATTGCAAAGGATAGAGCCAAAGAGTTATAGAGTAACAAGATTTTATGAATCATCTTATAAAATGAAAGTGCCTATAAAGCATCATAAGCTAACTATGTACCATAGCATTAATTAACAAATGAAATATTTGCTTATTTTTCAATAAAAAAAGTCTGTATCACAATACATCTATGTGATACAGAACTTTTTATCAAAATTGATTTTTATCATCATAGGAAGAAAGGATAACATATCCTTCTTCTATGGATCGTTTTACATCAATGATTCTTTGGTTTTTACTACCTTTGAATACAAGTCGATGATCCTTTTGATCCTGTATAAATTTCCCATCGACCAAAACATCTAGTTCCATTAATAGCTTTTTTTTCACTGGATCATTCCATAATTCCTCATAAGTAAATCCTGAATAAGCCCAGATATTTAAATGCATCTGTTTTGCGGCTTTGACAATTGGTAATAATGCCTCAGCTTGAAGAAAAGGTTCTCCTCCGGATAATGTCAATCCACTTTGTAATCTGGATTCCCTCATTTCAGATATGATGGTATCCACATCGTAAAGCTTTCCTCCATTAAGATCATGTGTATGAGGATTATGACAACCAGGACACTGGTGTAAACAGCCTTGTGTCCATAACACCATACGTATCCCGGGTCCATCTACAATACTATCTTGTTGTAAATCAGATGCAAGGCGTATACTAGCCATGCTTTACACGTTCTCTCTCTTCTGATGCTTTTGCGTTATTGAAACGATCAACAGTTCCTACTAAATAGCCTGTGATACGACGAATCTTTTCAAATTTATATTCGCCTTTTGTTTCATCACGACCACATTTAGGACAGATGTGACCTTCTATGACACCACTATATCCGCAACATGGATCACGGTCTACTGGATGATTGATAGAACCATAACCGATACCACTATCCTTCATACAACGAACGATAGCCTCAAATGCTTCAAGATTATTCGTAGGATCTCCATCTACCTCTACGTATGAAATATGTCCACCGTTGGTATATTCATGATATGGTGCTTCTTTCTGAATTTTCTTAAATGCAGTGATGTGATAATAAACAGGTATATGGAAAGAGTTTGTATAGTAATCACGATCAGTAACACCAGGTATGATACCGTAAACCTTTTTATCGATACGTGTAAATCTTCCGGATAAACCTTCTGCCGGAGTTGCGATCAATGAGAAATTCAAGTGATATTTTTGTGTTGCTTCATCACATACTTCTCTCATATGAGAAACAATTTTCAATCCTAATTCTTGTGCTCGTTCACTTTCTCCATGGTGCTCGCCGATCAATGCTTTCAAACATTCTGCAAGACCAATAAATCCAATGGTCAACGTTCCTTGTTTTACAAGTTCTTCTAACGTATCTTCCCAACCTAAATTTTCACTACCGATCCAAACACCTTGACCCATAAGGAATGGGAAATTCTTTACTTTTTTCTTTGCTTGAATTTGAAGACGTTCCATTAATTGTTGAATTACGATTTCCATCAATTCATCTAATTCATTGAAGAATGCCGATTCATTAAATTCTCCATTGGTAACAACGCCATGCTTGATACCAAGTCTTGGAAGATTGATACTTGTGAAAGAGTTATTTCCTCTTCCTGTCGCAATTTCAGGACCGTTGATATTTCCCATGACACGTGTTCTACAACCCATATAGGTAGTTTCCGTTTCCGGTTTTCCTTCTTTGTAATACTGTAAATTAAATGGAGCATCCATAAAGCTGAAGTTAGGGAATAGACGTTTTGCGGATACACGCATTGCAAGTTTAAATAAATCATAATTTGGATCTTCAGGATTGTAATTGATGCCTTCTTTTACCTTGAAAATCAAAATCGGGAAGATCGGTGTTTCACCATGTCCTAATCCGGCTTCTTGAGCAAGCATTAGATTTTTTGATACCAGACGTCCTTCACTTGTCATATCTGTACCAAAGTTGATGCTGGAAAATGGCACCTGTGCTCCTGCACGAGAATGCATTGTATTCAGATTATGTACAAACCCTTCCATTGCCTGATAGGTTTTCTTGTTTGTTACTTTCATTGATTCTTGATAAGCAAAGGTAGTTATTAATTCTGCTTTTTCTTTATCTAAAGCATATTCTTTCATCAGCATATCATTCATTGCCTCAGTAAATGCCGGCTCGATATCGATACGTGCAGTTGTCTTGCATGCTTCTTCCACCGCCTTGAAGTTTTCTTCTACATCAACATCAAGTGAAATGAATAATTCCAATGCACGATTGATATTACTACGATATTCTTTACGGAATGTTTTTGCGACACCTTTGGCAAGATAGTAATCAAATGCCGGAATACTTTGTCCACCATGTTGATCATTTTGATCACTTTGTATTGCGATAGCAGCCAATGCTGCATAACTTGCGATATCTTGTGGTTCTCTTAAATGACCATGTCCGGTAGAAAAACCGCCTTGGAAAAGCTTATCCAAGTCAATTTGACAACAAGTTAACGTACCCATATTCATAAAGTCCATATCATGAATATGAATATCTCCATTTTCATGTAATCTTGCATGCATTGGATTCATCAATTGACTCATACAGAATTCTTTTGATACCGCACTTCCATATTGAAGCATGGTTCCCATTGCTGTATTACCATCGATATTTGCATTTTCACGTTTGATATCCGCATCATTACTATCCGCAAATGTGATTTCTTCAATGCTTTTCATCAATCTGGTTTTCATATTACGAATACGGTTTCTTTCTGCACGATAAAGAATATAAGCTTCACTTGTACGAGCATGTCCGTTTTCAATCAATACTTTCACAACTGCATCTTGAACCTCTTCTACGGTTGGAACCTCATCCTGATATATATTATTCAAATAACCGGTAACCTGTGAAGTCAGCTGTTCGGCTGTTGCATAATCTGCTTTTACGCCTTCTTCATTTGCTACACTATCTGCGGCAAGGAAAATGGCTCTTGTAATTTTCTCCGGTGAAAAGTGAATTTCCCTTCCATCACGTTTTTTTATGGTTGTGATCATATAATAACTACCTCCTAGTTTACATAAGCTAGGAACTATTATAGCTTATTTTTCCTGTTTTGGGGAATGTAAATGCTCTTACATTTATGAAATAATTTTTCTATACATTTGGTAATGGAAATCAAACGCTTTCTTTCTACAAAATGAACTGATTTATGATATAATTTCAAAAAAGAGGATGATGACATCATATGACCCTAAATCAAGAAGAAAGTAAACTTATCAAAATAATCGTTTGTGATCTAGATGGCACATTATTAAACCACAACAAGGATATTTCACCTGCAACGGTTGAGTATTTGATTCAATTACAAAAAGCCGGCTATTTGTTGGTATTGGCAAGTGGACGCTTTTTTTATGAGTTAGAACCTTATATTCATCAGTTACATATGAAAAAGTATCATGGCTTCGCAGTTTGCGCAAATGGTTTAGAGGTCCATCATTTAGAAACCGATACGATTGATCGTTTTGACTCATTAACTGAAAAGGAAATAAAGGAAATTTTGACCGTGAGTAATCAAAAACATATCAATGCATACGCCAATGATAAACGCATGTATCAAGCTTTTTGTAACCTATGGTTATTTTATAGCATCCAATTGGCTCAGATGCTATTACGTCCATTCAAACATATAAAATATGATCCTATACAAGTTTTGTTTCATACAAAGTTTCTGAAAAGAAGCACTCCCTATCATTTTCAGCAGCTTGATAAAATTTGTTTCTTATCAAGCCATCGAAAACTCAAATCCTTTCAACGAGAAATTCTAAATGATTTTCCTAATCAATATAAGTTTTATTATATTAATCGCTTTGCAATGGAAATCGTGAAGCAAAACGTAGGTAAAAAGGATGCATTGTCTTATATTTGTGAACAACAACATTTGACTTTACAAAATGTCTTAGCTTTCGGTGATAGTGGTAATGATGAAGAATTATTACAATCTGCCGGTATTGGTATCACAATGAAAAATGGTTTTTATCAGACAAAGCGAAAAGCACGTATCTTATCTTATAAAACAAATGAACAGGAGGGCGTTTTAGATATGTTGAAACGTTTATCTCTGATTGGCTAAGGTCTCATACATATGTTTGGCATCTAGTATATGATAAGGCTTTGTGGTAGCATCACCTTTTGCATTAGCGCTGATAAATAGATAGTATTTACCTTGAACCTTACCTTGACTTGCTAAACAAAGACCTGCATCTAGGGTATAACCTGTTTTGCCTCCTATAAGATAAGGGGAGCTGATATCATGCTGCTGCATTGTTTGCCACATGGTCGAAGTCATCATAAAACCATCAGGATATTCTACACTTGGTTGCGTGTAATAAGATTTTGTTTGGAATATCGTTGAGAAGGTATCATCTTTTAATGCTTCTCTCAATAACAAACCAATATCATAAACAGAGCTAACATGATCATCTTCATCCAAACCGGTACAATTAGAAAAATGGGTATCCGTCATTCCGATCCGTTTTGCTTCTTTATTCATCAACTTCACAAAGTCATCTTCACTACCGCTTATTTGCATTGCTAAAGTTTCACAGGCTTCTGCACCACTTGATAATAAGGCACCATACAACAGATCTTTGATACTTACCTTTTGATATGGCAAAAAGCCTGCCATAGATGCATTTTCCTGTTCCAGATAAGGAAAAATATCGGGTGATATTGTAATCATTTCATTCAAATCTTGAACGTGTTGTATTGCAAGATATACCGTCATGATCTTTGTCATAGAAGCCGGATGCATCTTTTCTTTATCGTGTTTCCTAAATAGGATCTCTCCACTTTGTTGTTCCATCAAGATGGCATATTTACTTGTTAATGTTACTTGTTTATCCAAGTTTGTGTCAATGTGACTGCTATCCTCGTCTTTGAATCCCTTTTTTATGATAGCATCTATGTCATGTTCCATAGCATAAAATCCTCCAGTAACAATACATAGACATAAAGTTAGTATCCTATATTTTTTCATATTGAAATCACCTTCCTATCTCTATTAAATCATTATCGGTAATTTCATATAAAAAGACATACTTAGAAGCTACTTAACTTTTGCTTAATAAAGCATATCATCTAAAACAAACAAAAAGGCACCCATATTTAACAGGCACCTGTCACCGTGATCGGTAATTTAATGATAAAAACAGTCTCTTTCAAATTACTTTCAACGGATATCGTTCCATCATGAGCGGTAACGATTTCTTTCGCAATCGCCAATCCCAAACCGGCTCCACCCGAATTTGTGGATCTTGCTTTATCTAAACGATAGAATTTCTCAAAAATCATATCTAGTTTTTGTTTCGGTATTTCATCACCTTGATTATGGAAATATAGAATAAGCTCTTTATCCGTTACTTCACTACGTATGATGATATCGGTATTCGCATAGCTATAAGCAATTGCGTTTTTCAATACATTGTTAAATGCCCTTGCTAATTTATCTGCATCGCCATAAAAAATGAGATCCTCTTTTATTTCTAAGATGATATTTTTATGTTCTTTCATCAATACTGGATAAAATTGCTCTTTTAATTGGTCAAATAGGAATTTCATTTCTATCCTTCCACGTGAAATGACGATATCATGTAAATTGAATCTTGTGATATCAAAAAACTCATCAATCAATGACTCTAAACGGTTTGCTTTATCCAAAGCAATCTTAATATAGGCATCATTTTGTTCCTTTGGTATATCATGAACATCATGAAGTAGGCTTAGATATCCGATCACCGATGCAAGTGGTGTTTTCATATCATGGGCTAGATAAGAGATCAAATCATTCTTTTGACGTGTTTGTTTCTCTAACATATCGATTTGTTTTTCTTCTTTATTTTTGATTTGCATCAATAACACATCAATTCCCTTATATTCCTTTGGAAGCTCTTGATAATCTTTGCCATCAAGAAAGCTGGTTAGTGTATGTTCCATAGTTTGAATCATAAGATTTTTTTGTTTCACTGTGTTTCGATCAGATATAAATTTCAATAAGCATGAAAACACAGATACCGTAATGATCGCAAACACAAGTACTCCTTTATAAATTTCATCCCATAGAGGTAATACGGTTTGATGTACGATGGAATCAAACTCGTATTCATTTTCGATAAAGAATTTATCTGTCACCCAATTTCGAAACCAGCTACCACTGCCTGAACTAACAAACACATATAAACAACTGATACTTAAGATGACCGCTAAAATGATTTTAATATATTTTTTCATACTTACCCTCCAAGTTTATATCCTACACCCCATACATTTTTAATGTATTTTGGATGTTCCGCATCATCTTTCATTTTTTCTCTGATATGTCGTATATGTACCATCAAAGTATTGTTACTGGAAGTCAAGTATTCTTCTTTCCAAATCGCTTGATATAGCTCTCTTGCGTTTACTACTTTTCCTTGTCTGGAACACAAATACCAAAGGATAGAGAATTCAATAGGAGTTAAGTTTAACGGTTTTTCATTAAGCTTTGCTAAATGTTGGTCTTGATCCAGATATAATCCAGAGTAAGTTCGTATGCTATTATGTATCGGTGAAGAATGGTTATAGCGTTTATATCTTCTCAACTGTGCTTTCACTCTAGCCACCAATTCCAATGGTTGAAATGGCTTTGTCATATAATCATCAGCACCTATAGTTAATCCGGTAATTTTATCAATATCTTGTTCTTTGGCCGTTAACATAATGATTGGATACGTATGACGTTCTCTAATTTTTCTACAAATGGTAAACCCATCGACATCAGGCAACATGACATCCAAAATCGCCAAGTCATATTCTATGTGTTGAATTGATTGTAGTGCGTCTTCTCCATTATAAAAAACATC
Source organism: Hoskinsella mucinilytica (assembly GCF_045223415.1). Classification (NCBI taxonomy): domain Bacteria; kingdom Bacillati; phylum Bacillota; class Erysipelotrichia; order Erysipelotrichales; family Erysipelotrichaceae; genus Hoskinsella; species Hoskinsella mucinilytica. The sequence goes on from NZ_JBEQZJ010000005.1 coordinate 80,015, forward strand.
TACTTCATAACCCTCATTTGTCAAATATATGGTAACTAAATTCGCAATTTCTTTTTCATCATCTACAACTAAAAGTTTCATAAGCATCCCTCTTTTCATTTATTATATCAAATTATGTAAGCATACTTACTTAAGTTTCACTTAAAAAGTACGAAGCTAGCCTTCGTACTTTTTTACTTTATGCATTCAACCCTGTAGGATCTTGTCCATCTATGGGCATTAATTTAGTTATTAACGTAAATAGATCAGTTTCCTCATAATCTTTGAAATCCGGAAATTCCAGATCTTTATTTTGATTGATTTGATCAAATTTCAATGTAAAGACGATCTGCATATTTCCGGCACCTGAATTATTCGACTCATCCTTTACGATCATGTTGATATTACAGGTAAAATTACCATCAACGATAAATCCGTCTTTTATTTCAACTTGTGCACTTGTCTTTTTCACTTTTACTTCCATATCATAGCCATATGTTTGTTTTGCCTGTTCAATGGATTCCTTCAAAGCTTCTTGTACTTTCTTGTTATCAAACTCTAGAAGAATGGTATTTCCATCCATGCTTGCTTTTGTTAAGTATGGTTTGATTTCTTCTTTTTTAAATGCTTTCTCTTTTTTTTCTGTTTGCTCAGGCTCATCTTCTGTATCTTCCATCAAATCTAACAGCTCATTCATATCCATTTGATATTTATCACCTAAAAATTGTATAAACAATCGATCATCTTTATAATAAATTTCAAACATATTATCAACAGAAGTTCCATCTTCTTCTGCATCGATGATCATAGAAAAATTCAATTTACCATCTTTTTCTAAATATCCCCCATGTAAACCGATATTCGCTTTTTCTCCTTCGACATCCATCCCCATATTAGCATCATACATTGCACTTTCCATATTCTCTATCTGATTCAATCCATCCTCTAAAGCAGTCAATGCATCATCATCTACTTTACTGGAAGAACAAGATGTCATAGAAAGTAACATGCCTGCGCTTAATAACAGCGCAAATAGTTTTTTCATAATAAGTTCCTCACTTTCCCTTTGTTACTATTACTATATCATATTCCTATTACATTGGTATTGTTTTTTCGACAAAAACACGCATAATATGCCTCTTTTTTACATTTTATCAGATCATAAGATGAATTGTAAAAAAGGCATAGTATCAAACACTATGCCTTTTCTTTCGTTTCATCAATGGGCAGGATAAACCAAAAATCTGTTCCTTCATTTACTTTACTTCTGACTCCGAATTCTGCTTGATGCAATTCCAAGATAGCTTTCACAATACTAAGTCCTAAACCGCTACCTACTTTTGAGCGTACATGTGTCTTATCTACCTTATAGTAACGATCCCAAATATAAGGTAATTGATCTTGATCCATGCCTTCTCCATGATCAATAAATTGGAAACAAGCACGATCATCATGAATCATCTGTTTGACGATGACCAGATGATCTTCACCGCAATAATTGATGGCATTATTGATCAAATTGTAAATCACTTGGTCTAGCTTCACACAATCTCCGTTTACCATAACTTCTTCTTCGTATATAAAATCTATTTTGATTTCTTGATTGGATAATAGTTTATCATAGCGAGCAATAATATTTTTTATTTCCCGGGTAATGTTGAATGTAGAAGTGTTTAATTCCATTACTCCTGATTGTAATTTAGATAAATCTAACATATCATTTACCAGGGTTGTTAAACGTGTCGTTTCATCAATGATGATCTGAACATTTTCCGGTGTATTTTCTCCTGGGATATCTCTCATCACTTCACCATAACCGGCAATCATGGTCAATGGTGTCCTTAAGTCATGACTCATATTCGCAATCAATTCTTTTCTGAGATTTTCTACCTTGCTTAATTCTATGGAAGCATGGTATAGGGTATCATTTAATTCTTTCGCTTCTAAATACCCTCTTCCTTTGAATTCTACATGATATTCCCCTTTTGCTAGCTGTTTTGCGCTTTCATTGATTTGAATGATTGGCGTTGCGATCTTTCTGGATAGATAAAAAGCTAAGCCAAACGCAACCAATACCAAAATGATGGTAATGATCGCAAACTGTGCTTTGATGGTATCGATGGTCGCATTGACAGGAGTTAGTTGTGCATCGATGATGATCGTTTTTAAGGTGTCATGATCGGACTGAACAACTGAGATATAGGTCATATTATAAAACACTTTTTTCTGCATTTGCATCATCGGATCAAGATTTACCCGTTGATCAAATGGATTTTTCCCTAAAGTTGATTTCAAAAGGGATGAATTGGCATCTGACTCTTCCATCAGCTTACTGGCAATTCCACCATTCTCTACAACTTCCTGTTGTAAGGCTGCGATTACTTTGGTATCTTTACGAATATCCCCGATGCGACAACGAAAGTCATCTTGATTGCTCGCAAGTACATCCTGTAGATTCCCTATTTCTGTTTCTTTTGTCTGATATACCGCTACACAAAAATCATTTTCTTTTGCAATCGATTGAATTTGAGAGGAGAAATTTTCTTCATTGATGATCTCATTAATTTTACTTGCGGCTTCTTTTACTGCATTACTTTTGATATACATATAAAAACGTTCAAGAAAAAACACCTGTAACAACCAAAGCACCAAAATAACGATGGCGATAAAAAATATCAAACCGCCAAAAAGCTTCCATTTGATGCTGACAGGTTTTCTAGCTTTGATCTCTTTCAGTTTCAAAACGATAACCTACCCCTCGTAAGGTAATGATCAAAGTATGGTACTCTTGAAGACTTTTTCTTAACAGCTTTATATGCGTATCTAAGGTACGATCATCGCCATAGAAATCATATCCCCAAACATCATGGATCAATTGTTCTCTGGTCAATGCGATTCCCTCATTTCTCACAAGATAGAATAACAGTTCATATTCCTTCGGTGATAATTCAATTAGTTTTTGATCAATGAAAACTTTTCTACCTGTAAAATCTATTTTCAGTCCTTGATAGGTATAAATTTCTTTCTGAGTTCCTTTTTCTCCTTGATATCGTTTTAAGATAGCGGATACTCTCATCATCAATTCTTTTGGTGAGAATGGTTTGACTACATAGTCATCAATACCAAGCTCAAAGCCATGAATACGATCATATTCCTCTCCACGTGCCGATAGCATGATAACCGGTGTGTTGGCTTTTTTTCTTATTTCCTTACATGTAGAAAAGCCATCTAAATTCGGCATCATGACATCCATGATGATTAAGTCATAGGTATTGCGATTACATATATGAATCGCTTCCATACCATCACTTGCTTCATCAATTTCATGACCTTCAAATTCTCCATATTTTCTAATGATAGATCGAATTCGTTCTTCATCATCTACAACCAACAGTTTACTCATCCAAATCACCTCATTTTCATTATACAAGGTTTTCTTCTATTTGTATGTGAGCGATTTGTGAACTTTAAGAAAAATACCAATAAGTCAAAGTTTTACTTACTTCAAGACCTGCTTTTTCTTGTAATTTAATACTTGCGATATTATCCTTTACGATTTCTCCATAAGGTATTCTCCCTTTATCCATTTGCATACCAACAACATAATGAATCAAGGCGATTGCTAATCCAATTCGACGATACTTTGGTTTGATTTCTAAAATTCCCATAGAACTTTGTTCATGGACACCCATAAAACCACACAAATCATCTTGATAAAAGACACCGGCCATGCCATCATTTAGACAATCCATTAAATAATCCTCTTGGTTACAATCTTCCATAGAATATAGTGCCATAATTTCTTTTAGATGACTTGCATCCAACATGGTAATTTCATATCCTTTTGGAAGTGTTACCATTGGTTTTTCTTTTTTGGTATACATGGTATGGTAGCACTCCAATGTACATGAAATATGAAATCGTTGTTGAATCATTTTATCTGTATATAGATCATGTGCTACGATCATTGAAAAATCATTTGGCATAGCCTCCACTAATTTCATTGCGCTATCCACTGTTTCACTTGCACAATAAAGCATTTGACTATGGTGATCTTGTACACAGATGGCATGTTCATCCTCATAGATGATCGATTCTTTTTTTCGTAAACATTCTAGGATATCCGCATATAAAACCTGATCGTTATCCAGCTTCATCTTTATCACCTCATTCCTTTATTATCCATGTGCTTTATGTGAAAGTCAAGAAATAGAGAAAAACGTGAATCTTCACGTTTTTATTGTTCTCTTAGATTGCCTTCATCCAATGATTCTTACGTATTCTCCATTCACTTGTGATACATTTGACGATTTGATCGCTTTTGATTGCGAAAAAGACAATGGCAAATGGTAACTTTAAGAGTACTGCACAGATAAATCCCAATGGAAGTGCCAGTCCCCAAAGAAAGATGATATCATTCATACAAGCAAATTTCACATCTCCTCCCCCTCGTAATATCCCCATCATATTCATACATTGAAATGCCTTAAAAACCTCTATGATCGCCCCGAGTATTAAAATTTGTAAAGTGATTGCTCGAGTTTGTTCATTCATAGGATACATAAGAAATGCAATCGGTATACTGCCTAACATTAACATCCCGTCAAAGCCACCAATCATAAGTGAGAGTTTTTGAAAATAGCTTCTTAATATATGAAGATCATCTAATCTTCTAGCTCCTAGTGTATTACCGATCAATACACAAGCAGCGGAATCTAATCCATTCATTAGAACACTGGATAACTGTGCAATGACATTATAAATTCCCATTGCCATGACAACACTTGGTCCTAATCTGCCGATAATCATAACAACGCAGCTCTCTCCCAAGGACCACATTGCTTCATTTGCACATACCGGTCCACATTTTTGAAAGAATAGGCGTAAGACATCTTTATCTAATGCTTTCAATTTATGTAGGCGTAAGTGTAGATTCTTTTCATATCGATATACATAAATCATTACTGCACATAATTCAATCAATCGGGCAATCGTTGTCGCAATACCGGCACCCATCAAACCTAGCTTCGGAAAGCCGAAATTTCCGAATATCAATACATAATTTAACAGGGCATTACATACCAAGGCAATGATAGAAGATATCATAGATATCTTAACTTCATGTACACTTCTAAGAATTTGTACAGTAATGGTAGATATCGCAAAGAACAAATAGGATAGACAGACATATCTTAAATATAGACTTCCCTGTTCGATGAGCTGAGCATCATTGGAGAAGATTTTCAATACCGTAGTTGGAAAGAAGAAAGAAAAGAATACGATCAAACAGACAAATCCTAATGCAAAGCGATAGGTATAGGATAAAACATGATAAATACTTTTTCGGTCCTTTCTTCCCCAATATTGAGAAATAAGAACATTACTTCCACCGGCAATTCCTGACAAAATCATCGTGATGATGAAGAACACCTGATTTGCTAGTGATGTTCCTGAAAAGGCAATTTCAGATATCTGACCAATCATAACGGTATCGATTGCATTTCCTAAAAACGCCACGAGATTTTGTATGGTTATCGGCAACGCTAATACAAATAAATTTCTTTTCAATTGCTTCTTTTCCATCATGCGTTCCTCCTCTGATTAAGAGTGAGTCTTGAAGTAAGATTCCATGGTTGAGTTATCGTGATGGGCATATAGATCTCGTCCTTGATCTTGTGCCAAACGATAGGCAAGCACTTGTAATACTGCGGCGTATTCGATACAGGCAAAGTACCTGGAGGAAGGTGTAAAGACAAAGTCTTCATCATCAATTCCTTCTTTTCCGATCATAAAACCATTATGCTTGCAATCCTTCATATAAGATGCCAATGCCTTACATTTCGCATCTTCTCTTCCGCCATTATTTAATACAATGACACAATGACGTTCATTATATCCATAATTAGGACCATGGATACCTTCCTCTATCTCATATCCTACACTGGCAATCTGAGGCGTTTCCCATACCTTCATAGCACCTTCCAAAGCTACACCATAATATTCATCAGCTCCGGTAAAAACGATCAAATCGCTTCTTAACATCTTTCGTTTTGCGAAATTCATCCAATTCATTGCAGCATCGATTAATTCGTCAAAATGAAGTGCTACTTTTTTCAAATCTTCCATATAGGCTTCATATTGTACCTCATTTAATGTTCCCTTTTTCAAACCTACTTCCATGCCAATCATCATAGAAGCAATCACACTAGCACAATACCCTGTGGTACGCATTGGATATTCTTCGATCCCACAATCCAAAGGCAGATAACAATCTGCATCATTTGCGATCAAGGTATCAGCAGCTTCGGATATCGCTACATTTGCATATCCTTTTTCTTTTACCAGCTGTAATGCCGCTCTTGATACAATGCTTGATCCTGTTTGTGAAATAAACACATATAAAGCGTTTTGAGGAAACACATAGGTATTATGAATGAAATCATTAGGATAAATGACACTTGTTTTACATAAACTACATTTTTCCACAAAGTTTCTTGCCGTTATCGCAGAAGTGGAACTAGTTCCACTTCCGACAAAAACAATTTCATTGATATCTTCAGTTAGATAGGCTCTTAATTCTTTCGTGTTTTCTTTTTGGTGTGATGTTATATTTTCTATTGCTGTTTTTGTGTTACGAATGCAATCCAGCATACTACATTGAAATCTTTCATTCATTAGAATAACCCCGCATATTTTCCAATCACACCAAATACAAGTAGAATCAGCATTAAGACTGCCGGATTCACATTTTTCTTAATTGCTTTATAGCAAGCGAAGGTCAATAACAATGGCAATAAATTAGGGAATATGGTATCTAAAATACTTTGAATAGCCAATTCAGAACCTTGAATCGTAAATACTTTATCGATCTTGAAATTGGTCATAGTACAAGCCATTGCGCCTACTGTCATTAAACCAACAATACCTGCACCTTTTGTGATTTTCCCCATAATACCGCTTTCACTTGCTGTCTTCATGAAATTACCACCCATTTCAAAGCCTAAGAAGACGCCAAAGTAACGGATAAGATGTGCTGGAATATTATAGATCAATAGATGAAGTATCAAACCGAGAATAGATCCGGATTGTGCTAGACCAATACCGACTCCTAAAGAAATCACTCGAATGCTTCCCCAAAATAAGGAGTCACCAATTCCCGCAAATGGTCCCATCAATGCAATCTTGATTGCTGATATACTGGAAGTATCAAAGTCCTCAGTTTCACTTGCTTCTTTTTCCATAGAAGCTGCCAGTCCTGTAATGATACCACCCATTGTCGGTGTAGTATTGAATAATTCATTGTGGCGTTTTAATGCTTCTGTACGTTCTTCTTTTGTATGATAGAAGCGATTGATTGCCGGCATCATAGCATACATAAAACCAAGTGCCTGCATGGTTTCATAATTATAAGTTGAACTTAAGGTCATAGTTCTCCAGAACATTGACCTACACATTTTCTTATCTTCACTTGTTAAGGTTGATTTTCTAGTCATTGAATAGCCCTCCATCATCTACAGTCGATTCTACAACCGTCTGTTTCTCTTTGTTTCCTTCCAAAGAAATCACGATAACCGCAACAATGACTCCCATCAAAGCCACAGATAATGTACCTTGTGCAAAGAAACAAGCTAATACAACGCCAAAGAAGAAATAAACAGCCATAGATTTGTTCCACATCATTTTCAACAGCAATGCGATTCCGACAGCAGGCATTAAGCCTGTAGCAAAATCCATACCATCTATAAAGGTCTGAGGAATGATCGCAATCAGATCCTCTGCAACTCCTGAACCAAATGCCAATACCGCAAATAACACGATATATTTAGGTAATTCAGGAAGGAATGCCAATCCAACATGTTCTAATGTCAAAGCACGTTGGTTTCCTGATTCCACAAATTTATGCGTGATTGGTGTAAATAGAGTACGAATCAAATAACCGATAAAAGTAAATGTAGAGCCAATTAAAGATACAGGTACTGCGAAAGTTAATGCGATTTCAACATCTTGTCCCGTTGTCATCGCTAACGCTGTTCCTACGATCGAACCTAAGGCCGCATCGGCAGGTAGTGTTCCTCCGATTCCCATAACTCCCAAAAATACCAGCTGTAACGTTGCCCCACAAACTATTCCCATGTTTAAATCCCCTAAAATTGCGCCTACTACCGGGCATAACACAAGTGGCGTATTGATCATAGGATAAGCAAACCATGCTTCACACCCATGAATTAACCAGCACACTATCGCAATCATCAATGCTTGTACAATCGTCATAATTTTTCTCCTTTTTCTTTTATTTTCCCAAAACTTCTTTTGCTGCTTTCGGTGAATCCGATGGTATCATTCTGAATTCTACTTCAGGTATCACATCACATAGCTGTTGTAGAGCACTTAAATCTTCATCATTTAAATACACAGCTGCTGCGACTAATTTTGCTCCCTCCTTTTTCTTTACACCACCGATATTGACCTTATGAATACAATTCGTTTTTTCAATCAATCGAAGCGCATCCTTAATGGTTTTTACGATCACAAAGATTTTTAACTTTTCTGCTCTTGGATCATTTAATACCTGTGCTCCTCCTTCGATAGAACGAATTGCCAGATTGACACCATTTGGCTTTACCATTTTCAAAGCCATTTTAGCCATTTCATTCTCCATGATTTCATCATTTGCAATCAGAATGGAATCAGGCTGTACCTCACTTACCCAAGTCACAGCGACTTGCCCATGAAGCAAACGTTCATCGACTCTTGTTAGCTCTACCATAATTTGTCCTCCTCTAGATTACTGTTCATAATGGTTTCTTTGTCAAAATACATTAGATTGTCCTTTGCTTCTTCCATGCAGTTCTTCAATTGATTTTTCTCCATGTCATTAGATAAGGACAGTGTCAATACCAGCGCTAGGTTCATACCTGAAATCAGAGATACCCTTTCATCTGCACACAGCTCTACCAGGATGTTATGAATACTTCCGCATTTGATATCGCAACAGATAATGAAATGCTCTTGTGGATATCGAGCAAATTCCTCTAACACCATTTCTTTTACTTTTTGCGGTGTATGATACTTCGTTAATCCAAAAGCACTCATTTTCTCTTGCTTTCCAGCTATCATTTCTACGGCACTTAACATCCCCTCAGCTAAAGATCCATGGGATGCTAATATGATGCGTGTTCCCAATGTGATTCCTCCTTTCTCTTTTACACCCTAATAACAAGAAAGAAACATGCCAACTCATAAAATCAGCATGTTTCCTAGGTTTTTTTCATAAAATTGATTTAAAACAGAGAATCTTCGACACTTCTATCCTTTTTTTCGACAGACTTCAGACGATAGATGTAATCATAAATATAGGCAATCTCACTAACCGGTATCTCCACACAATAATGTCGCTCTAAGTTATGAAATGCTTTTTTTACGATACGAATAAAATCAGGTTGCGTTTGAATGAATTGATCCAAATCATCATAGCGAGTGATATATTTATCCATGATCAAGCGTTCGATTAAGCAACTAATATGCAAATAGAGTCCTACAATGGTATTTCCTGACATTTGTAAATCCAAATCATGTTGTATGCTATTGATAATTTCTTCTACATAACCAATGATCTTTTTAGGATTTAGAATGGTTAAATAATCCAATAAATTCTGTAAGGAAAAGTTACGAATGATATTAGAGCTAAACACCTCTAATTCTTTAGGTGATAATACCTGTTGCATCAATTGCTCGATGCGATGCATATTCTGCTTCTCAATGATGTCTTCAATAGATAAAAAAGGAACACCATTCACTTGTGGATCTAAAGTTCCGATAATGAATTGCACATCATATTTATCAAAGATAGCGGCGTTTTTACCACCATGTGCTAAGGAGTCAAAGCTATATTCCAATACCTTTAATTCTGATTTAACCGGTAAACTTTCTAAAAGAAGATGTGATATTTTTTCTGCGGTTGCGATTCCTGTCGCACAAACCGTCAGTATTGCTTTTTCTTTTTTTCTATTTTCAATAAATACAGCCTTACTGCTATAGTCTTGCTTTTGAACACTTTCCATAATTCTTTCTACCGGAATATTCTGTTTTACCATCATTCCCACCTCTAAAGCTAATTTGATCGTAACATTATTCATAATGACGATATTGATATGATCGTTTAATACGACACGCTTATAGATATCCTCTAAAGAACCCATATCGACAAGGATGATCAAATCACGCATCTTTTTTCTTGTGGTAATATAATCACTTAATTTTTCTGCGATGGTTTTTACATTTACATCCATTGGCATATCCATGGCATCGAAAATATCATCCTCGACCATATAATTGGCAGTTGTCGCAAGGGAAGATGCTGTGGAATATCCATGTGCCAATATGATACAACGTGTTTCTCGTTCGATGATTCTGGTAGATAATTCCTTCAGATATAAAATAGCATCTAAAAACATCAAGGGATTCATTTCAAAGTTCAAAAGGCTTTTTGTCTGTGTTGCAAAATCAGAAGTCATTGCGACGATATCGGGTATGATTTCCGTAAATTTGGCAATACTTTTTTCGATTTGATCACTGTGTGTTTGTAATAAAGAATCACAAGAGCTTGTATTAACGATATAATCATTGTATAACTTCGCTAGATTGATCAAAGCATTGTTGCTGAATGTGATTGCATATTTCTTTCCTAGTTTCGCACATATGTTTTCCAGTACACTATAATATAACAATTCTTTTACGGAAGAGGCTGTATCTTCTTCAAAACAAATGGCATCCATATATTGTTGGAATCGACGAGAACAACGATGAAGTAATAGATCTACATCTTCTTGATATTCTTCACAAATCGTTATGATATCACGATTAAACGCATAAAGCTTTAATTCCCGTTTTTGATTAAGCTTTAAATCTTGTAAAGAAATGCTAGCAGTATCTCCATATTGTACAAATAAGCCTTCTCGATTACATTGTTCGATTCGTTCATCATTCAGATATTGAATATCCAATAAAAGAGATCCTTCTTGATTCGCAACATAAGCATTAGCTACCAAAACCCTGATACAGTTCATAAACTGACCGATATTTTCCGGAAATTCCAAATGTTCGATAATTTGACATAATCGTTGTGTGATTTTAATTTCTCGATGAATCCGATGAGCTTCTTTCTCTAATAAATACACCATCAATTCTTGTTTTTCTTGTTTTGGTCGTTCACTCAAAGAAGGAATTTGTGTCACGATGGGTATTCTTCGATATAAAGTCTTCAATAATGCTGTTTGGGGATTTTCTGTTGTCGCAAACACCAGATGTTCATGTGCTTCATACCATTTATCATTATCACCGACCATATGATATATGCCTTTGTCCATAAATAAAAATAATTTCTCCTGACATTCTCTGGAAAGACAATGGACTTCATCCAAGAACAGCATTCCACCATTTGCTAAAGAAATTAAACCTTCTCGATCCTTATCAGCTCCTGTATAAGCACCTTTTTTACAGCCGAATAAATTGGTCAAAAAGAATTCCGGATTATCTGCGTATTCCGAACAATTTACGGTAATACAACGCCCCTGTTCCTGAAAGATCCCTTTTTCTACACCATATTCATACATCGTATTGGCAATCAAGCTTTTACCGACACCGGTAGGTCCTAATAATAAAATCGGTAATCCACCATTGGGATAAGTAATCGCAGATTTACATTGTTGAACAATGCTACTTAAAGATCCCTTGTATCCGATCAATTTGGTAAATGCCATAGATTTTCTATTTAGCTTATGCACGTCTTTTTTCAAAGCATCATAACTGGTATAGCTATTCATCAGTTCTTCCCCATGCTCACAAATATCTCTTGTGAAAAACAAAATCGGTCTTTCATTCACCTTAATGAGCATACCATCATCATAATATTCATTCAAATATTGGGAAACCACATTTCTGGAAGCATCCAGTTCTTTTGCTAAGAAAGAAGTGGTATAAAGATTTGAATCACTTTCCTCAAATGCCAGTGAGTATTCCTTTAATCTTTGATAAACCTTTGTTTTTATATTATTCATCGATCTTCTCCTTCCATCTTCTTCTCGTCTGTGTATTGGGAATATGATGCTCCATGCGATATTTTGCAATCGTTCTTCTAGAGCATGTAATACCTTGTTCTTTTAAACATTCAGAAAGTTGGCGATCTGATAATGGCGCATGACGATCCTCCTGTTCGATCAATTTTCTCAACATGAGATAAATAGAATCTACCGATGTCTTATGTACCTGTTTACATAAGAGATTTTTCATAGGATAAACTATACCATTGTATTCATAATATTTATCCTTCATCGCTCGTGATATGGTACTTTCATGAACAGATAATGCTTCCGCAACATCTACCATACGCAAATAGTTTAAAGGCTTTTGATATCGTAAATGACCTTGTTGTACTTCTACTAGTACACTCATGATTGCATACAAGGTTTCTTTTCTCCGATTCAGACAATCAATGATGACTTTTCCTTGTTCCCTTTTTTCTTTGATAAAGTGTTTATCCTCTTTATTGAAATCATACCCCTTATCATAATCATATTCCTTTATGTTAAAGTAATGAGGCATTATGATTTGAAGTTCTTCCTCTTTCATTTTCAAAATGACATCAGGCTTCACAAATTGAATATGCTCCATATCATAAGAACTCGCCGGTCTTGGATCCAGGGTTTGGATGAGTAAGATGGCTTCTTTGATGGCTTGTTTTTCAACGTGATATTTTTGTGCTAACTTTTCCATACGATTCTTGGCGATATCTTGCAAATCATATATGACAAGTTGTTGCGCTAATGTATGATCTGGATACATTTGTTTCAACTGAAGATATAAACATTCACTAAGATCCTTAGATGCAATACCATAGGGCATACACTGATGAATCAACTCAAGCACATATTCTACTTGAGGTAATGGACTATGAAGTTTATCAGCAAGTTCTTCTTTTGTGACAAGCAAATACCCATTTCCATCACAGTTTTGCAAAATCATTTCTAAAATACCGAGGTTTAAATGTTTATCATTGATTTGAAGCAACAATTCTTCTTGTAAGGAATGTTGTTCATCTGCGATATCAAAGTCCTGATGATAATGGACGTTGGAAGGTTCAAAGAAATCTATTTCATAAAGTGGATTTTCCATTAATTCTTTTTCCAAAAACTCCTTTAATTGAAGGCTATTTAACTGTAATAAAGAGATGGAAAGCTTCATTCCATATGATAATGACATGGTTTGTAGCTGTTTCTGAGACAGCTTTTGAGAAAATGCGCTCATTGATCTGCCTCAAATACAATGCCAGCATAAGCTCTTGCCTGTACCAACAAAGACATGACATCTTTGGTATGTTGTAATCTTCTTATACAGGCATGATGATCATGTTCTTCCACCATACGAACAAACTGTTTTATGTAGTAATAATGTGTCAATATATGATCTTGTTGTTGGCAACTTTCCTTAGTTCCATCCAATAAACATAAAGAAACCTTAGAAAGTGTCGCTGCATCACTATCGATTTGAATCATTCCTTTTTCTCCCTGAATCTGTACAAAACTGTTTACTTGGCTATCTTTGGCCGCAATACAAACACCAGTCATTGTTTCATATTGTAATATCGCACATCCCGAAAAATCAATTCCATCTTTTATATTGGCATGATATGCGATGGAAGTAGGCATATCAAACATGGTAGTCATAAAATGTAAATTGTATACGTTAAGATCCATCAATGCTCCTCCGGAATATTGACATTGAAAGACATTTGGTTTTTCCCCTTTCAAATAGGATTGATACTTACTGGAAACCTTTGACATATTAGAAACCACCATATGAATCGGCATGATACGTGGCATCCATTCAGCAATTAGTTTTAAATGAGGAAGATCAACTACCGTAATTCCTTCCATTAAAAACAATGCTCTGTTTTTTGCGATTTGAATCAGTTCTTCGCATTCTTCCAATGTAGATGTGAATGGCTTTTCTAAAATAACGTGCTTTCCTGCCAATAATGCTTTTTTTGCATGTGAAAAATGCAGACTATTGGGTGAAGCAATATACACTACCTCTATCCTTTCATCTGCCATCATTTGATCTAAATCCGTATAAACAATGTTCCCCTGAAATTTCTCCCTCAATTGCTCTCCTTTTTCAAAGCTACGAGAATAAACAGCATGACAACTATGTCCTGCTTCTATCCAGCAACTTAAAAACCAAGAGGTAATTTGCCCAGTTCCAATCGTTCCAACATTCATTTTGTATATCCTCCTTTAAAATATAATATTTTAAATGAAGATTTGGTGCTCTACAAAAGTAGTCTATCATTTTTGATATGTAATGTAAAGGCTATACAAAGTTCCATATTCTTACAAATTTCATCAAACAACTATTTTGCCCATATATAGCAAAAAACCTCTAAACATGATGCTTCACAATGGTTAGAGGTTCTATTTGATGAAATCTTGTGGTATTTCTTAACTCCTCATCAGCTTTTTAAAATCGATTTGATAAATAAAGATGATCATCATAATCAAGAGCAATATTTGAAAACACAAGCTGTAACTAACAAATGAAAGAAACCATGAGGAATCCATCAGATATCCCAAGGCGAGCTGAAAAATTAAAATCCCAGCATTTTCAAGAAATGCCAAAGATAAAAGTTGCCTTTTACTGAACCCATCAAAATAGCGAATGGTCCATTCTTTTCTTCTGAAATAACAATACAAAGCAGCAAACAATACTGATATAATTACAAATATAATAGAAATGATACGCATACTGTTTTTCTGATTGTTCTGTAAGTCTTGATGATCTTCACACAATTGAATATCACGAAGAAACACAATTCTGGAATCATCAAACGTCCTTAATTCTTCCAATGTATCAACAAAAAATGCCGGTTCACTTTTCGTCAATGATTGATAGGTTTCTATTGGTAAGAACAGGTAAAAGTCTTGTTGCACGCCGTTTATGATATCACTTTGATCCATAATTCCCGCAACCGGAACTATTATCTGCTGATCTTGGTAAGAAAGATCTAAACTGCGACCCTTTAAATCTTGATGCAGATATTGAAACAGATTCTGATTGATATAACAGCCATCAATTTTATAATCCTGTCTTAGATAATGTTCCATTTGATTCTGTGGATAGTAAAACATCAGGTCTACTTCAACACCTTGTGCCAGCATTCCTTTTTGTGTTTGATATTCCTCATTCAAAACTTCCTTTTGCGCCGATTGTGACAAAGTAGCGCATTGATCTTCAAAATAAATTGACAGACCTTGTTGTAATACCAACGCAAACAAAGGAACAAAGATTAGAATCACGCATAATTTTAGATAAAAGAAACAATCTTTCTTTTGCTGGATCTTTATGATACTGAATAGACGTACTCGTTGGGTTCTTTCCTCATGATCCTTAAGAAGGTATGGTTTTTTCATGTCTTTTATCAAACGCAGCTGCTGATTCTCCATCATATAGATTTTATCTGCATAGTCATCAAGATTTCGATGACTTGTCATCACAACACAAACCTGATAATCACGAGCGATGCTTTGAATCCATTTCATCATAGAGCGCTCATTATCACTATCCAATTGACTGGTAGGTTCATCAAGCAAAAGCAAATCCGGTTGCTTCGATATTGCACACATGATTGCTATTCTCTGCTTTTCACCACCAGATAGATCGTTTACTTTTCTAGAAATTAATGCTTCCAATCCAGACCTTTTCAATAACTGCCATATCTCATCTTTCGATAATATAATTCCATTTAATTCCGCATAGTATCGGATATTATCCTCTACCGTGATATCTTCAATTAACATCTTGCTTTGTAGTACAAAGCTAATCTTTTCTCTTCTGATTGTGGCTTTTTGCGAGTTACCTAAATGGTCAATTCGTTTTTGATCCCATAGAAATTCACAAGTCATGGTTCCAACCAGACACATTTGATACAATAGCGTTGTCTTTCCACAACCACTTTTTCCTTTAATCAGAATCACTTCTTTTCGATTTCCCTGAAGATATCCATCATGTAACAGTTTTCTGTTTTTATAGGATAATTGAAGATGTTTCAACTCAATCATACGCTGACTCTCCTGCTATACAGCAAGGAACTTCCTTCAATCAACAGGGAGAATAAAAAGCAAATGACATAAGTAAACCATGGAAGAGTATAGGTTTTCTGAAATCCCTGAGAAGCAATCAACAAGATGAGAAGACAACAAAGCATCGCTACCAGAAAGTCAAAGCAAGCACGATAACATAAGCATGTTCGATACGTTCTTTGACTAAAGGAAACATCGTTAGAAACAGCTTTGATATAGTAGAAAAACTGCAAATCGATGTTTCTTTTCAAATATTTTAATACCAACACTAGCAACACCATTCCACCGCATAGGAGTAACGCAAACCGCTGTTGAAATGCCTTGGTGCTTGCTTCTGTCTGCAAATATGCATATACATCAAAATATTCTGAATCACAACCCAATCCCAACTGTACCAGTTTATCCTTAAATTCGGCTATATCTTTTACAGACGTTAATTCTACAACATATGCATTGGGCTGATAAGGCCGATACTCTGCCTCACCTTCTTTATAACCTGTTGATGGATTCTGTTCATTGATATATGTCTGATAAACGCTTTGTGGCAGATAAATGACATTTTCTACTGTTGATATCGACATCCCCATTTTGGAAATATCATCCTTTAAAACACCCGCAATTGGGAAAGTGACTTCCATTGCATGTTCCTTTGGATATACAATATAATAGAGTGGATTTCCCATATCATCACCAACAAAGCCTTCATTGAATACATTGTATTCTGGTACAGGAAGAGAAAACGTCAGGCTGTCTCCTTGTTGCAAATTTCCCATATGTTCAGCTAATTCTTTTGTGATATAGATACCCTCATCATTTATCTTCTGATCAATATATTGTTCAATATCCTTAGTATCATCATAAGAAATATACTCAATAGCTGTATCCTTATCTCCTGGGAATAGTAGCTTATTTTTCAATTTCATTTCCTTTGCGTTAGTTTCGATATAACAATATAATTCTCTCACGGATCGTACTGACTTCATACTTTTCAACTCTGCCAGTTGTTCCACTGTCAACGGATATTCATTTTGATTATACGTAGCACCTTCTATCAATGGAGCATAGACAACAAATTGATTCGTAAATAAGGAATTCAATTGTTCTTCTTGATCCTTCACATAAACATCAACCGAAAAAAGGCCAAGACCCAATGCGCAGATGGATATCGTAATCAAACATTGTGCAATGATATGATATACTTTATGATGTTTCAAACTTTTCCAATAGTAATTCAAAAGATCCGGCTTTTTCTTTTTAATTTCAAGACAGAACTTATCATCTGTGATGGTTCCTTCTTTACTAACATCCCCTTGTAGAAGAGTATAAACAACATCACATATTGCTAAGACCTTTTGCTCATGCGTGGATATGATGACTGCGCTGTTGGAAAGATATTTTTGAATAATTCTTAAAGTCTTATCAACCATCTCATCATTGAGGGATGCTGTTGGCTCGTCCAACAACACAATTTTTCTTTGCAAAACACAAGCGATCAGCAAAGAAAATCTTTTCTTCTCACCATCAGACAAAGTATTGGGATAAAGTAAAAACGTATGGGTGATTTCTAATTCCTCTGCCAATACTTGTTCTAATTCAGAATCTTTTGACTTTTGATCATAAGCATATAACAGATTCAAATTTTCCCTCATTGTCAAATCCTCTTCAAATAACGGATCCTGTCTAACATACCATACATTTTGATTCAGAAGTTGAGAATCTATCTGTTCTCCATCTATTTCATAAGTCTTGTAGCCTTGGATGTTTTGTGAAATCAAATTCAATAACGTTGTTTTTCCGAATCCACTTTTTCCTGATATGGCAGTAATCTGGTGAATACCACAAGAAAAATCAAAATCATGAAACAAGACTTTATCAAATTTAATATTAATTCCCTTTATGCTCAACATACCCTCACGCCCCTTTCATAAAAAACAGTAGAGCAATATAAACAACTGCTCTACTCCGACGCATTCATTGTTAATGTTTATGAACTTCTTTTCCAGAGTCAACAGTATTGTTTTTTGAATCTTTCAAAGTCCAATTCCAAGTTATAATCACATTACCGCCTTGATAAGTTATTGCGCCATCCCAATATGATTTGTACTGAAGGAATATCCATTTTCTTTCGTAATCTTTTGAATAATGACTGATTGCCTAGACTTAACTAATCACTAACTTAATTTGATGATATAAATCTAAAATAAAACATATATCACAGCATAGTAATAAATAAGCCTGTATCTAAGAAATAATGAAATAACCATTAAGAGTTCAACTATTTCATTACATACAAAATAACTCTATTTACCTAATTTGTCAACGTTTTTTAAACGTAAGGTTATATGTTTTCATCTAATCCTTTATCATTATGCTCAAAATACAACACCTTATCGGGATGTACCAACATATTTTTCATATACAAGCTATATTTCTCACAAGTGTCACAATAAAGATGTATTGTTTCATCATCATGTACCATTACTTTATATGGTTTGCTCATACAATGATCAATCCTTGCACATAATTCATGTTGCCCGAAAGGTAATGTAAGTCTTAGTTGTTTTCCCCTTTTTAATCGCCCCACTCTTTTACCATCAACATAAATGACAAAGCTTCGAAAACATAACAACTTTCTTTTTCTTCGTTCGATAACGATCATAGTGTCCTCCATTTACGGTTCCATCAAAATTCTAACAATAAAACGACGATTTTCTACGGAAATATTCATACATCCCTCATATTGTTCAACAGCATGGCGAACATTTTTTAATCCATATCCATGATATTCACTTTCCGGTTTTTTCGTTTCCAAGTGAAGTTCTTCTTCCATATAATCATTGGATACCTCTAAAAATAGCTTATGATAAAATTGTCGAATCAATATATCGACTCTTCCTTTGCATTGTTGTTCCTTCAGATACTCTACTGCATTATCCAAAAGGTTTCCAAGAATCGCACATAAATCAGAATCGCTAATAGCTAACTCTTTTGGTGCTCGATATGATATCGTTATTTCTATATCGGGATATCTCGTCATTTTATCATGAAGAATCGCTGCGACAATATCATTTTCAACAGGGATGATATGATCTGCCTTCGTATAAATTTGCAAATAACTTTCTAGATAGGATTTCGCTTTATCCGTTTTTCCTTCTTCTAATAAATAGGTAATCACATGAAGATTGTTTTTCATATCATGTTTAAAGCTTTTGATTTCCTCAAAACTGTGTTCTCTTTCCAATAACTGTTCTAATTTCATTTCATTCATTTTGCTTTGTGCTTCTACCACTTGTTTTAAAGAAATAGATGCTACCAAGTCTTTAAAGAATAAATATAACAGATATACAAGATAGAATAACAGTCCTGCCATAAAAGCATATAAAACAACCTGACGTTGATCTCTTGCTCTGGTCGCAAACAAACCGAGGATAAAGATGATGATCATTGCGAAAATTAAAAACAAACGCATTTTAAACCAATATTTGATATCAAAAGAATGCTTATATTGTCGCTGGGACAAAATCAAAACTACACCGGATAAATAAAGCATTTTACACATAAACTCATTTCGTTCTAACAAGAAATCACTGGTTTCTAATTCTGTTGCGCTTAAATAATTAAACATAGAGTTCGCAAAAAACAAATAATTTAACAGCCAAATAATCACAAACAATACCCCGGTATAAAGAACCCAAGACATGATGATTCTCATATCAATTTTTTTACCATAGGTCCAAATGGCGAGAATAAGAAATACCGCACTACTTAATATGATATAGTGTAAAGAAGTAAAACAACGAAGAATGATAGCGACTAAACATAAAATTAAGAGTATCCAATGATTTGTTTTTGGCTTATCTAAACAATATACTTCAAAACTTAATATTGGTAAAATGACATCTGAGGCCCCAATCATCAGCATTAATAAATAAGTTAACATACTTTCACCAACTCATTGACAAATAAGTCAAAATCTGATCATTGATTGCTTTTATCTTATTTTGACTGATTGCAATTTCTTCCTTTACTCCATCTAACTTCGCAATACCATGTTTGGTACTTTTGATATAACGTATATTTACTAAAATCCCACGATTCAAAAAAATAAAAGCATCATCGTGTAACTTATGATGGATAGAAGTTAAGGTTTCGGCATGAATTTCAAAGGAATCGAAAATCGTTTGTGCACATATCTTCCTACCAACATAAGAAAAATAAATAATTTCGTCTTTTTTAAGCTGAACATAACCTTGATTTGTTTTAAAACTGACACTAATATTTTGTTCGATATAGTGGATACAACGAAGTATGGTTGTTTCTAAATGTTCATCAAGCTTTTGTTTATCAATAAAAGAAAATACATTGACACCAAAGGCTTCCGGCATATAATACACCTCAGAAGTGATATAGATAATGATTGGCATCTGCTTATGCAGACGTAATTGTTCAGCAACCTGAAGGCCATTTAGATCCGGCATATCGATATCTAATAATAGGATATCCATTGGTTCTTTATCTATGATATTTAAAAGCTCGGCACCATTTTCAAACATATGGATCCGATAATCCTTTGCTGTTGGAAATAATATTTTTTCTACTCTTTCTTTGATTTGAATACAGATATCCTTTGCATCATCTACAATAGCGATTTTCAACATTTGACTTCCTCTTTTCCATCCTCTTTATCTATAAGGTACAGGAAAAAATTTGATTATGCAAGAAAAATATCTAACTAAGCCATAAGAACTTCCATATCAAAATCAGTATCGTACAAGGCATTTTTAGAAATGAAAATAAGAATATACAAAGAAACAAAAGAAAGGATATGAGATATAGAAAACAAAATCTAAGTAATGTATTACCTGTCACCATCCCAATGATGAATATAAGAAAACTGATCCATATCATATCATCACAAACCTTTTGTTTCATTACCCTAGAAAATTCCATCGTTCTTCCTCTTTCTGACGTATGATTCTTCTGATTTGAACAATCACTCCAACGATCAATAATATAAAAACACCAAAGATAACAGCAGCCTCTTTATAGCGTAAAACAGTAATCAAATAAGAGCCGAAAGTCATTAATGATCCAAGAATCAACAGCAACACGATAACAAATATGATATTCAAAATACGTGTCACCCATTTGTTTTTGATCAATGAAGATAAAAATTCTATTATGATTTCAAATAAGATCTCAAAAATCAATTCTAAAAAGAATTCTAACATAGTGATTCCTCCTCTTTTCATATACATCCTTATGTTATCAATTTTTATCTTTGATAGAATATTTCTTGTATGAATGAGGATGTTTTTTGTATGAAAAAAGTGCAAACTTCTTTGATTCAAAGTCTGCACTTTCTTTTTATGATTTAAGATACTTCATGATATTCTTTATACACATCATTACGAGATAATCCTCGCTCTTTGGCAACTCGCTTGATTGCTTCATTTGTGGATAGCCCATGATCAATATATTCTTTGATTTGTTCATGAACCAAAGGTACAGCGGCATCTTCGCCATCATCTTTGATGTTTTGACTACCTTCAACGACAATCACCATTTCACCTTTTAAATCATCAACAACATCTAAAATTTCTTCTAATGTTCCCCGTAGAAATTCTTCATGCTTTTTGGTCAATTCTCTAGCAAGGCAAATATGACGATTACCGAACACTTCCAACATGCTTGTCAACATTTTCTTGATACGATGAGGAGCTTCATAGAACACCATCGTATAAGGGAAATATTTTAACTCACATAATTCTGAGGTTCTTCCCTTTTCACTTGCTTGTAGAAAGCCATAAAACATAAAATGCTGTGTACTTAACCCTGAACCAACAAGAGCAGCTAACATTGCGTTACTACCGGATACAGGTACTACCGGAAAACCGGCTTCCGTGATTCTCTTTACGGCAACACTGCCTGGATCAGATATCAAAGGATAACCTGCATCACTAACGATTGCGACATTGTTTCCCTTTTCTAACAACTCCAATAATCCATTTGCACTTTGATTCTCATTATGCTGATGATGAGAAATCATTCTGGTTTTGATATGGAAATGAGTGAGTAGCTTCATGGTATTTCTTGTATCCTCTGCCGCAATCACATCTACCATTTCCAAAACCTCAATTGCCCTTGGTGTCATCTCTTCCAAATTACCAATTGGTGTCGCAACAACATAAAGTGTTGGTTGCTTTGTCTCGAAGCTTTTCTGACGAATCATATCCTTCACCTACCGATCTTTAAAATCAATATCCGGCCACAATTCTTTGAATGTTAAGAATTGTACGTCTTCTTTATTTTCAATCTTTACTTGTTGTAATAATACATTCATACTGGTAATACGATAACGACTTCCTTTATACTCGATTTGGGAGTTAAGCTTAGGCAATCCTTCTCTTAACTTTTTATATTGTTCATCTTCGAATTTTAAACAACACATCAACTTACCACACTGTCCGCTTAGCTTTTGAATATTCAATGCTAAAAGCTGATTTTTTGCCATATTGATAGATACAACATCAAAATCATTCAGGAAACGAGAACAACATGTTTCCATACCGCAACTTCCCAATCCTCCGATGATTTTGGATTTGTTTCTTGGCCCGATTTGACGAAGCTCAATTCTACATTTGAAGATTGCGGCAAGTTCTTTTAATAGCTCTCTGAAATCTACACGCTCATCTGCGACATATACAAAGATGATCTTACTACAATCTAACGTGTATTCCGCTTCTATCAAATTCATATCTAAGCCAAGCTTATGAATACATTCATTACATATGGTCAAAGCTTTTTTCGCTTTTTCGACATTCTGTTCTGCTGTTTTCAAATCCTTTGGTGTAGCCTTACGAATGATTGGTTTAATTTCCATTCCATTTGATAAAAAAGCTTCACTTTCTTTTACTATCTTACCAAGTTCTAGTCCACGTACTGTTTCCACAACAACATCATCTCCGACATGGAAATCATTGCTATCACTACCAAAGCTATACACCTTTTTTGATTCCTTAAAGGAAACAAAGGCTAAATATTTATAGGTACGTGTTGGTTTTTGTTCCGCTTTATGTCCTTTATTATCCTCGTTTTTATGTGGCTTATGTTCTTGCCTTGGAATATCTTTTCTAGGTTCCTTTTTTTCATTTTGCATTACGCACTCACCTCTTTCATTTGATATATCATAGAATCTATTAACAATTGGATATTGACAGATCGAAGTAGCTTATCTCTTGTTTCCATCAAAATCTGTAGCATTGCTAAATGATTGACTCTTTTTTGTTTCATCCGTTCCACATGTTCGTTATACCATGTATCCTTAATAAAAAGCTCTTGTTTCATACAATCCTTAAAGAAGATACTTAGCATATCGATCACATAAGTAAAAGCAACTTTACCATACTTCTTTTGTTTACTTGGAAAACCTTCTACTTGTAGGAATAATAGTGCTTGATAGGGATCTATTAAATATTGATCGATGGTACCAATCCATGAATGAAGTGCATGTTGATAATCTTCACTCTCAAAAGCTTCCAATATCGCATCTTTATTTCTTATCATGTTGCTTAACATATAAGCATCTAGTTCTGGCATAGCATCTTTCACTTCATCAAAGCACTGAGCAAAACTTAATGGTGTAAATGGTATATTCTGACAACGAGATACGATGGTCGCTAATACTCGTTCTAACTGTTCTACGATCAAGATTGCAATCATATCATTGGTAGGCTCTTCTAAAAACTTCAAAAGACTATTCAAAGCATCCGGTGTTGCATTTTCTGCATGATCCAGAATATAGACCTTTTTCCCTTTTGCTTCTAATCCTGTTTTATTGAAATTTTCTTGTAGCTTTATGATATCATCCTTTTTAATGGATGTTGTCGTACCATCTATGTAAATCAAATCTGCATATTCATTGTGAATCACACGCTGACAAACATCACATTCCTCACAAGCAAATCCAGACTCTTCACATACCAAGCTTTGTGCTAATAAATAGGCTGTCTGTTTCTTAGGTGTTCCACTTGGCCCGCTGAACATATATGCATGAGCTAGCTTATCATTCTCCAAAGCATGCTTTAAAGTATGATATACAACAGGTTGTTGTAGCTTTAATGTTTCCTTAAACATAAGGCTCAATGATCTCCTGTAGTGTGGCTATGGTCTGTTTCAATACTTGGTCTATATCTTGATTGGCATCTACGATATGCATACGATCTTTGAATTCTTCTTTGATCCATTCATATCCTTTGGCTACCATCTCATGAAAGGCAATGCCTTCACTATCCAATCGATCTAAGTTTCCTCGATTTGCTACACGAGCAAGACCTGTTTCTAAACTAACATCTAAGAATACCGTTGCATCAGGTAAATGTCCTTCTATCGCAAATTCATTGATTTGATAAACTTCATCAACACCTATGCCTCTGGCAATTCCCTGATATACCAAAGAGCTATCCACAAAACGATCACATAACACGATCATGTTTTGTTCTAATGCAGGTAACACTTTTTCTATCAAATGTTGCCGTCTGCTTGCAGCATATAATAATGCTTCACAACGAGCATCCATTGCCGTGTTTTTTGGATCCAAGATCACTTTTCGTATCTGCTCCGCAATATCGATGCCACCTGGTTCTCTGGTATATAGGACAGGATAACCCATTTCCTTCAACTTTTCATAAGCTTTCATGGAGATGGTTGTCTTTCCACTGCCATCGCTTCCTTCAAATGTTATAAATAGACCTTTTTTCATGTCGAAACACTCCTAACTCACTTTACTATTATATCATATGCCAGTCCTTGTGGGCATCTATAATCTTGAAAAGTTCATATCGTGAAAGAAACCTTTCCTTATAACGGGATTTGAAATGGCCACTATATAACAAATCTTCCAATTGTTTCTTCTAATTTTTTAATATCTAGTTACGTTCTATGAATAAAATATACGATATTAGCGTATAGTAGTAACAGGGAAAATTTTATTCCCTTTCACATACAGAAAGGAACAGAGTCCATCTGTTCTTTTCTCTTGTCTTTCGCTTTTCATAAATCGTGCTATAATAAAGACAAGCGAGGTGTATGATAATGAATAAAGAAAAGTTACAACAAATACAAAAAGAGCTTCCTGAACATGTTACATTGGTTGCCGTAAGTAAAATGCATACCAAAGAAGAGATTAATGAAGCTCATAAATATGGATGCACAATATTTGGAGAAAACAAGGTTCAGGAAATGAAGGATAAATATGATCCGGCCTACACCTGGCATATGATCGGTCATTTACAAAGAAATAAGGTCAAAGATGTCGTAGGTATTGCCAGCATGATTCAAAGTGTTGATAGTCTACGTCTTGCGGAAGAAATCGAGAAACAATGTGCAAAGATAGATAAAGTCATGCCTATTTTAATTGAGGTGAACATCAGTCGTGACCCTGGGAAAACAGGTGTACTTTTAGAAGAAGCTCCTGTATTTGTAAAGCAATGTATGAGATTAAAGCATTTGGATGTTCAAGGATTGATGTGTGTTGGTCCATTAACTGATGATGAGGAAAAAATCGAAGCATGCTTTGAAAGAATGCATGCCTTATTTATGAAATTACAAGGTGAATATGGAAAAGATCATTTCCATTATCTGTCTATGGGTATGAGTGATGATTATCATCTTGCCTTGAAACATGGAAGTAATATGATTCGTTTAGGAAGCGTTATTTTCGGAAAACGAAACTATCATCAATAAACCGGAGCGATATGCTCCTTTTTTGATATCAATACGTTATAATAAAACTAGGTGATACTTATGAACATATTTAAAAAACTGGAAACCATGAACAATTTAACAGCAAATGAAACACAAATCGTGAACTTTCTTCTCCAACATCCAAAACAATTTTTGGACATGGATAGTCAAGAAATCGCAAAGCATTGCTTTGTATCACAAACGACCATTTATCGATTATGTAATAAGCTAAATCTATCTGGCTTATCAGATCTGAAGATACAACTATCAGGTTCAATCGATAGCTATATGGTAGAGCATCAAGAACTTGACTTTAATTTTCCTGTTAAGATTGATCAAAATAGCCAAGAAATCTTAACTTTTATGAAGGAAGATTATACACAAACAATTACATCTACTTATGATTTATTTGATTGTAGACAGTTAGAAAGAGCTGTATCTTTATTGATTCGCTCAGCTCATATCGATGTTTATGCTTCTGCAGGAAATTGCTTTTTTGCACAAAATTTCAAATTTCAAATGAAAGAAATCGGTGTTACCGTAAATGTTCCCATAGATGAATATGATCAAAGATTGCATGCTGCATCCAGTGATTCTACCCATGTCGCTATTCTAATTTCATTTGGAGGACGTGGTATCCTAGTACAAAAGCTACTTTCCATGCTGAAAGAAAATCATACACCAATCATTTTGATCACATCTATGGAATATTTACAACAGGTAAAAGATATTGATTGCTTTTTAACACTTTGTTCTAATGAAGATCATTATCATAAAATATCTTCTTATTCAACAAGGTTATCCCTACTTTATATTTTGGATATTTTATACACCGGTTATTTTCAAAAGCATTATGATCAAAATATACAAAAGAAAATTGCTTACTATCATATGATTGCAAAAGAGAATCATAAGTAATCAATTTTGAAAATTATTTTTCATATAAATGAATGTTATGAAAGAAGGAAATGATAAAATTCTCCTATTAAGACTTCTCCTATTGATGTCACTATTCGCTTTTATTACAATAAGCTCATCAAGGAGG
This sequence comes from Hoskinsella mucinilytica, assembly GCF_045223415.1. Classification (NCBI taxonomy): domain Bacteria; kingdom Bacillati; phylum Bacillota; class Erysipelotrichia; order Erysipelotrichales; family Erysipelotrichaceae; genus Hoskinsella; species Hoskinsella mucinilytica. The sequence goes on from NZ_JBEQZJ010000005.1 coordinate 106,916, forward strand.
AATTACAATGAGAATAAAAGCAATCATGTGTGATATCGATGGTACCTTACTTAACGATGAAGGTAAGGTTACACCAAAAACGCTACAGGCAATCAAAGATGTAAAAGATCGGGGAATCATGTTCGGATTATCTACAGGAAGAGATGTACATAGTGTAAAAACATTATGTAAACATTGGGGTATAGAAGGATTGGTAGATGCTATTGTCGGAACCGGTGGTGCTGAAATATATGACTTTCATACCAATACAGGCAAAGATAGCTATCCCTTAGATGGATCCTTAATACGATCTATCATTGAGCACTATGAAGATATGGATGTTAATTTCGCCATACCCTATCAAGGTATTTTATATGCTCCAAAAGATGATCGTCATATTCAATCACTATCAAAAGCGGATAAAGTTCCTTATCAAGTTGTAGATTTTAATGAATTTTTAAAACAGCCAAGACCTAAGGTTATGATCGTATGTGATCCGGAAAAGATGAATGATGTAATAAAACGTAGTAAAACATTCCATGATGATCGGTTCAAATCTTCTGCCTTGAAAACTGCAAGTATCTTGTTTGAATATATGGATCCAAGAATATCAAAAACACATGGCCTAAAACAGGTCATGGAGCTATATCATCTTACTATGGATGAATTATGCACCTTTGGAGATGCTGACAATGATTATGATATGACTTTACATGCAGGTATTGGTGTCATTATGAAAAATGGCAGTGAGAAATGTAAAATGATTGCCGACCATATCACTGATGACAATAATCATGATGGTATCGCAAATTTTATCAATACCTTTATTTTACAATAACGGGCTATGTTTTATAGCTCTTTTTGTTTTTATTCATCAGTAAATTTTTCCAAAATGAAAAGAAATCTCAGTTTTATATATGCATTTTCATCAATCTTTGATAAAATAAAGCATTGTGATAGAAAGGGGCTTTGATATATGAAAGCATTCACAGGTTTTTTGGAGAAATATCTTTCTCCAATTGGAGCTAAGCTTGGCAATCAACGTCATTTACAAGCTTTAGCAAACGGTATGATGATGACACTTCCTTTATTAGTTATCGGATCTATCTTCATGATACTTGCTAATCCTCCAATCAATATGGATACAGTAGATTTAAACACGACGAATTTCATTCTTCGCTTTTTGATAGGATGGAAAGACTGGGCAACGACATATAACACAGAAATCATGACACCTTATTACATGACCTTTAATCTTTTAGGTCTGATGACTGCATTCTCTGTAGCTTATTCACTAGCAAAAAGCTATAAAATGAACGCAGCAATCAGTGGTATCATGAATATGTCAGTTTTCTTCATGGTATGTGCAAAGGTGGTACCTACAGAAATTGAGGGCATCAATGGTATCACAACAAATTATTTGGACAGTAATGGTTTATTTGTGGCTTTGATTTTGAGTATCGTCACAGTGGAAATTACAAGATTCATTGAAACTAAGGGCATTAAGGTGAAATTTCCTGACAGTGTACCAAGCATGGTCGCAGCATTTGTCAATTCATTGTTGCCTTTGCTTGTTAATATTGTTTTGATTTATGGTCTGAATTTAATCTTGATCAGCGCTTCTGGAAAATCACTTCCTGAAATGATCATGAGTATTTTGACTCCTGCAATTAATGTAGGAAACAATGTATGGGTATATGCATTGATCATTATGTTCTCTAATGTTTTATGGTTCTTAGGTATCAATGGTACTTCTGTTGTTTTCCCAATCGTCTTTATGATCGGTTTGGCAGGTACTGCAGCAAATGCAGAAGCTTTAGCAGCAAATCTTCCTATGGAAAACTCTATGAACCTTCAGCTATTCCGTTATGCAATGCTAGGAGGAGCCGGTGGAACTTTAGGTTTGATTATTCTAATGTGGAGAAGCAAAAGCGCAAAATTCCGTTCTTTGGCTAGAATTTCAATCGTGCCAGGATGCTGTTCTATTAATGAACCTATCACTTTCGGTGTTCCAATGGTTTATAATCCTATCTTGGCGATTCCATACATCTTAACTCCAAGTATTGCGGTAATTCTTGGATATTATGCACAAGAACTAGGATTGATCACAAGAGGCTTTGTGGCAGATCCAAGCTTTATTCCATTCTTTATTCAGGCATGGATGTCCGGTTCAGACTTTAGAAACGTAATTTTTATGTTCCTGTTAATTGCATTAAGTGTATTGATCTATTTACCATTCTATAAAGTCTACGAAAAAGTAGAATTAGAAAAAGAAGCACAAGAAGTTGCACAGGAGGATAACTAATGGCAAAACAAATGTATGATCCATGGTCTAAAATTACAACACGTAATGGCTATGCATGTGATGAAGTTATTTCAGCTTTACAAAAATCAATTCGTAGAGGTTTGGAAGAACAGGCTTGTATGTTTGCTTATGAGCTTTATATTTCATCCCCACAACTTGAAGAAAAATTATGGAGAAGATTATTAACAATTTCTGTTGAAGATATCGGAATGGGCAATCCTATGGCAGCTGTTGTTGTAAATTCTTTATCTCAAATGAGATTAAATTTTGATTATTCTGACAATGATAGGACGATTTATTTCATTCATGCAATTCGTTATATGTGTGCTAGTGAAAAAGATCGCTCCAGTGATTTATTGAAAAATATATGTATCAAAAGCTTCGCAATGGGCAAACTTCCTGAAATACCTGACTATGCTTTAGATAAACATACACAGCGTGGTCAAGCAATGGGAAGAGATTCCTTTCATTTCTTGAATGAAGCAAGTAAGGTCATTCCTCAAGCAGAAATCGATAACGATTACAAAGAACGCTATGCTGAAATTTTAAAGGAATATGACCCTGAAAATGTATCAGATACAGCCTTTACATTTAATGGATGGCAGTTTTAAGAAAGAGCGTAAGCTCTTTTCTTTTTACCCCTTAAGCCTATGAAGATATTGAATTAAAGAAAATTATTCACAAAGCTGTTAAAGATAATGTGAATTCATGTTATTATTATATATTAAAGTATAAGAGGGTGATGAAAATGGTAATATCTATGATTTAAAGAAATTCATTTTCTTTAACATATCGATTAGTAATATATAAAAGAATGATAGAAATGATTATCATAGCGTATCATTTTTGAGGAGGATCATTATGAAAAAGATTTCATCTTTACTCGTTGCCCCTTGTTTCGTTTCGGCAATCATATGTTTATGCTTTGGAATTTATACAAATATAGGTGATCTTACCATTTCTTTAACATTCGGAAGTTTTAATCAGAACGTTAATCCCGGTTTTATCTTTTATATTTTAGCAATCATCTTGATACTATCTACCATCTATTTCATCAAATTGATCTTGAAAGACGAAACATCATCTTAACCATCATAAACATAGAAAAAGAGCATTTGCTCTTTTTTCATAACTTATTTTATGAATTTCTTTTTAATGAAATCATTCAATCCGCAATCTGATATAAATCAGGATCATGACTAACATTTTGACTTTTTTCTTTTGGTTTCCTGTTAGAAGAATTTTCCGATCAAATAAAAACGATTCTTAGTAGAAAATAGAAGAATCGTTTTATTTATTAATATATTATTGTTCTTTTCCTATGTCTTGAAGCTTAAAATTAAAATCTAATAAATTTTGATAAACCTGAGGGAATTTATACAAACAAATGATATAGTTATCCTTCGATTCAAAATCACCTTCATGTACTTCTATATAATCTGTATCATTTTTATATATGTTAAAAGAAAATCCATCTAGCTTCTTGTCTGAATTATCAATCGCTATAGCAACATATTTTCCATCAGCTCTTCCTATACTATGAATAGCATATCCGTTTTCTACATCGTAAACCGTTGAAATTTGAGGTTCTTTGTCTTTTTTTTCAAAGACAACCATTTTAAGTGGCTCATTTTCTACTTGAATTAGATAAACAAGAACATCCTCATTTTCTTCTTGTTTCAATATTTCATAAGAGGTAAACTTCTCATTTAAACAATCAACTGGTTTTTTGACTTTATTGATACATCCAACCAAGCACAATAAACTCATGAAAATCATCAAAATCAAAATTATTTTTCTTTCTGTTTTTTTCCTTGTATTGATCATATTAAACACCTCTTTCTCTCTCAAATAAAGATTAGCACATATATATATATATATCAATAGTGCGTTAGATACTAATGCTACTTAGATAAAGATATTCCTCATGAATTCGTAATTTAACCTTCTATCTAATTAAAACAATTCTTCTAAATAAAATGCAGAAGAATTGTTTTAAAAATCATATATCATATTAGTTTATTTGCACGACTTGAGAAATATGCTAAAATAATGATGCTTCTACTCAGTAAAAATCAATCAGAATATGTAGTAATATCACATGCCAAATCCCAATAATTTGATGTTCCACTAACTGAGAAACTAGGTCCTCCTACAGAAAAGCCCCATGAAATTTGAGCAGATGACCATGTATGTACATATTCTCCAACATATAAACGTTGCCCTGTATAAGCTTTATAATTACACCCAGTATATAACGTTTGTGTTCCTGTATTCTCTCTAAATCTATATCCGACCCCATTTGTTGATCTACTTATAAAGGCAGGACTTGTTGCAACACCAGTCATACCATGAGTATTTATTGTATAATTAGCCGGAACAGTTAAAGCCATAGAATCATCATTTGCATTACTTGGACCAGTTTCACCAGAACCAGAACTCCAAACTGCCTGTTCTTGAACATCTGCATAACCCGGATTCCATGAATCTTTATAAATTTGTAATGAAAGAGTTAAATTTTTAAATTTACTTGGATTCGCTCTAGACATTTTCATTGATTCATATTCAGCGTTTGTCATTGGTTCTTCATGAATGATTCCATATTCGTTTATTTCTTTTAAATAAACACGATTATATGATATAGCAATCAACTGTTTTCCATTTTTTATATTACGTGATATTTCTTTTTCAATTTCTGGATTATCATTTAAAAAAGATTCAAATGCTTTAGAAGTTTCTAAAATTTCTGTAGATCTTTCATATGCATTTATAATTATTTTATCTGTGTTATTTTCTAAAGACAAAGAAAATCCGTTCAAATCAAACTGCTTTTTTTCTTCATATCTACTTGATTCATCTTTTGCTGAAATTACTGTTATGTTTGATATAGAAATCAAACATAGAATAAGCGATAATAAGCAATTAAAAAACTTTTTCATAAGTTCTCCTTTCTATGATTTTTTCATATTATAGTTCATAAATTTTAACATTTGAAACGCCAATTTAAAATTGGCCCTAATATAATGAATTTATTTTTCATATTAGCCTCCTATGAGAATACATATGTGAATAGATTTTTCCAGTTATCTAGATTTACTATTCGATAATATCCTCTTATATTTCATATTATATTGTTCAAAACAACTATTTGCAAACATATGGTTTTAAATCATGCTATTATAGGTATTCTTTATATAAAAACTTATTATCATAGATTGTTTTTTAAGCAAATTTTATTAATATATTCATTGACCTATTATAACAAAATTTATTTTCTATTTATTACTATTACGATAGTATAACAAAAAAACACCAACTCTGTTTTCACTTTTAAGCGTTATTTTCTCCAATTTCATTGGATACTATATAATATTTAATTAAAAAAAGTTAAGATCTTTTTTAATCCTTTTAGTTTACTATTTGATACAGGCAAAACAACATTTCCTTTCAATTGAACATTTCTCAATTCCATATTTAATTGAGTTATATAATAAATATTAATAAAAGTGTGATATGTGATTTCAACAAAGTATTCAGGTAAGTTATCAATTATATCTATTATATTACCTCTTTTTTT